>JBDRUF010000002.1:37328-69653 GCA_039801245.1 candidate division WOR-3 bacterium | reverse complement strand
AAGACCTCCTTGTGGTTAAAATAAATGAAGAACATTGTTTGTCAAGCAAGATAAATAGTCACTCACCTAAGAACCGGAAACGACTTTTGAAATGGCGCAGGGGCAAATCAGCGCCATAGATAACTTTAACCGCCGGAATCCGGTCGCGGTGCTCATACACCAGTTTTATTGCCTCGGCAGCGGCAAAAAGGTCCTGGTCCTCATAGGCAAGGCGGGGCACAGCCGCACGGACAAAATTGTTCCGCGGCGGCTGGGTGTTTTCCAGTTCAAAGGCATAGACCCCCAGTTCGCAGAGCCGGTGACCAGCGATAAGGAGCAGCGCCACAAGGGAAATCCCCTTGTAATCGCTATCATTGGAGCAGACATCAGCAAAGAAGCGGTCAACATTTATATAAACCGCATGACCGCCAGCAGGTTTGATTACTGGTATATTGTAGGCAGCGAGCCTTTCAGCAAATCGGCGCACCTGGTCGATACGCGCCTGAAGGTATTCGGGTTTGACAACCATCCGCAGCCCCTCGGCAATCGCCTTCAGGTCTCTGCCGGCAAGACCACCATATGTTGGATGCCCCTCAGTGAGAATCTGATAGTCGGTCAGCCTATTCAACAACACCTGATAAGGGGGGCGGGCAAACAACCCCTCAGGACGAATGACAAGCGCACCGCCGATATTGACCAATCCATCCTTTTTCAGACTGATGTGAAAGCCGTCAACATAACTGAAGATTTCCTGGATAATCTCCGTGAGTGATTTTTCTCTGAACCCAGGCTCCCGCTGCTTAATGAACCAGGCGTTTTCAGCAAAACGGCAGGCATCAAGGAAAAACGGGATGTTTTTCTCAGCGGTCATTTTCCGCACCGACCTGATATTTGCCATTGCCACCGGCTGCCCACCACCGGTGTTGTTCGTAATGGTAAGATAAACAAGGGGAATGTGCTCGGGGACCTTATCCAAGAGTTCACCCAGTTCCTCCAAATTGATGTTGCCGCGGAAGGGAAAGCTTTCGTCGTCGGCACGGTGTTCGGCGCAGTTTAGATTCAAAGGCACGATGCCGGCATCAGCGATGTTTGCCTCAGTGGTGTCAAAATGACCGTTACTGGGAATGAGGTAACAGGGCTCGCTCTCGGTCTTTCTCTTCAGGCGATTGATTCCGTCAAGCAACCGGGCAAAAACACCGGTTTTATCCGGGATTTTATTTATCTTCTCTCGCAATGGTGGTATTTTTCTTTCCACGAGAAGACGGGCAAGGTTGAAAAAAAGGGCATGCTCGGCTGCTCGTCCCTGATGGAAAATGAAAAGCGTCTGTTCATCACCATTTAGGCGCTGCTGCCATTCCTTCCCAAAGGTTATACCAATCTGCTCGTTGAGTTCATAATACCCCTCATTTGAACCGTAAGCCTCATCTCCCAAAAGCATCTGCGCCCATTGCTCCATTGTCATTGTTGTTGTGCCGGAATCGGAAAGTAAATCACAGCCCGGCAAAAGATGGGCAGGGAACATAAAGGGATTCAAGCCAATCTTCTTCACCAGTTCTGCCCTTGCTTTCACCGAATGCAACGGACAGGCAGAGGTATTAAAGACCTCCCTTGCCTTTTCGCAGTTGTGAGCGGTGTGGGCGCGAAATCTGACAGCGGCATTACGATAGGGACGGGGTTGAAAATACCTTCCTGGCTCAGGCGGGCGGTTTAACAGTTCTTCAAATTGCCGGACAAAAAAGTCAATATTTTTATCCATCAGTTAACTCCTGCCGCTTTTTTCCTGTTGAGAGACACAGAATCCAATTATGGAAAACACCTGTAAAATTAACCCATAACTCTTCAAAGTCAAGTTTGCAGGCGAAATCAGAAGGTCTTAATGGGTAATTACTATCTTGCTAATTATCACTCCCGTTGTTGCTGTGCCTTCACGAACGAAATATACACCAGGTGCGAGATGGCGGATGTCATTGGCACCTGGTTTTAGGTCAAGGACCTTGCGACCGGTGATGTCAAGGAGAAGGACCGATGAGCGCAGACCAAAGACCGGCTCCAATTTCAGGACATTGCGGACAATCGTGGGCGTGATGGGTTGGGCGGATGGTGTTAAGTGTTCTTCTGCGATGCCGATGATGTATGGGACGACTGTGAATTCCCAGCCAATTGAGTCATAATAAGGGCGAAAGAGAGTCAGCCAGCCATAATGAGGGCCAAGGGTAGTAAAACGGATAAAATAGAAAGGAACAACTAATTGCATACCGGCATCAAGCCAGAAATACTGGGTATCAGCATAGATGATATTTAATGTATCGGAAAAAAGCATAGCAGCACCAATAGACTCTGGGGATGAACCATAGTTGCTAAATCTAACCCTTGGTCTCCAGTTGGTAAGGGTATCGGTTGTATCTCGAGGAACAGAGAGAATGATAATCCTGATGTCTCCAATAACCTGGAATGTATCCTCAAGCCAGTCGTTGGCGGAGTTGGTGTCTTCTTCGCAGTAAAGGGAGCAGCGGACAGCATATCTTCCCAAGTTACAGAAGCGCATTTTGGGCAGGGGAGGGCCGGGAATTGTCTCAACATATACAGACTCCTCATAGATAAGGTTGGCTAATGAGTCACGAACAAAGAAGTAAAGCCAGAAGGGTCTTGGTCCAGCGCCATAGTAACGAATGGTGGCGCTGGGTGTAATATACTCATCTCTCACAACAAAGCCTCTGGGTGCATCAATGCTTATTACCGCATAATCCACCTGGGCAAAGGCAATTGCGGTCCATATCAGGACGAGAAGAATGGTTGTTTTTTTCATTCCGCCTCCTTATCGGACAATTAAAATCTTTTTGCTTTCTGTTGCAGTGCCTTTTTTCCGCATCAGAAAATACACACCTGGACTGAGATGGCGGATGTCATTGGCACCTGGTTTTAGGTCAAGGACCTTGCGACCGGTGATGTCAAGGAGAAGGACCGATGAGCGCAGACCAAAGACCGGCTCCAATTTCAGGACATTGCGGACAATCGTCGGCGTTATTTGTTGAGCTTCAGATTTTGGGTTCTGTTCGGCAATATCAACCATAATCGTGTCACGGAGGACAGCAATGGCGGAGTTGTTGGGAGTGGCAACGAACATCCGCCGGTTCTGTGGGCTGAAGGCGAGGGCGTGCGGATAGCCATAAACCGTTATTTCTGCGGCGAGGCGATTGGTCTGGCAGTCAACAACCAAGACGCGATTGGAATAGTTCATTGACAGGTAAAGTTTGTTGGCAATTTCATCCAGCGCCATTGCCGCCGCGTCGGAGCCAATGGGTATTGACTCAACAATTGTCATCTGGGCAGGGTTGATGACCAGGAGTGTGTGGTAGTAGGCGGCAAGATAGAGCAGGTTGTTTTGTGGATTGTAAATCATATTCTTCGTTCCCTGCGGAATATAAAGCATATTCCGGACCGTATGGGTGGAGCAGTCAATAAAAATCAGTGAATCGCTGTAACCAATAAGGCAGGCAAGGAGGTTTTCCCGGGGAATATAGGTAATTTGCTGCGGGTCGTCACCGAGATCAATCTGGGCTATTCGTTGGTTATTCAGCGCATCAAATACCGTCAGCCTGCGCGCGGTGTAGCCTTCAGAAAAGTAGAGGAGTTTGTGCTCCTGCACATACCCGAGTATTTTGGGAAAGTCCAGAGTGGTGATGGTCAGGATGGCTGAGTCCTGGTTGCAGTCAATGACAACGATTGAATCTTCGTTAGTCAGGGCGCAGTAGATGCGGTTCAAATCAAAGGCGTAGCAGCCATTGCCAGGTAAATCGGGCACAGGAATCGTCTTTCGCGCAGAGTCTAAAGAACAGTCAATCGAGACTACGCAACTGTCAATCCCGGAGAGGGCATAGGCACGGTTACTCTGCCCGGCGTAAACCAAACCTCGGGGTCTCGTGCCAATAGAAAAAGGGTTGCGGATGCGGTTAGTAGCGCACTCAATTGGAATAAGCAACGGTTGCTGAGGGTTGGCGCAGTAAAGCCTGTCGTTTCCTGAGATGTGCACAAGCATCTCAGCCGGGAATCTTAGAATCTGCTGGCTGCCAATAAGAGCGCTGGTGCGCGCATCATAAAAGGCAACGGTTGCGCTCGACCATTCCGCACAATAGACTATATTGCGCCTGGGGTTGTAGGCGAGCCCATAGGGTCTTCTTCCAGGTATGGGGATTTTGCGCAGAACGGTGTCGCCGGCGCCGTCAATGACCGCAATGCTGTCCTGGTCGGTAAGGGAGACATAAACGAGGTTGTCAATGGAGTCAAACACCAGACCGCGCTGAGAGTCGTCAAGCTCACCGAGATGAATCCATCTGATAAGGGTGTCGGCAAGGGCATCATAAATTCCAAACCAGTGACCCTCCCAGTCGGCGCAGTAGAACCTGTTGCTGATGGGGTTGAGACACAGCAGTTTTGGTTCATAGCCGGCGATCACCCAGCGGATAACCGAGTCCCGCTCGCAGTCAACAACGGTGATATCCTCATCATACCCTTCGGCGATGTAGAGCCGGTTGGTCAGGTGGTTGTAAAGCATTCCATAAGGACCGGCACCAGAGTAAAATGTCTTGATGATGCTATCGCTTGTGCAGTCAATCACCGCCACATCATCATTATCCATCACGCAGTAAACCTTGTTGACAAGGGTGGCACAGCAGATGTTTTTTGAGTACTCGGGCAGGGGAATGGTCTTGAGGAGGCTGTCGCGAACGCAGTCAATCACACTGCAATACTCCTCACCAACAATGTAAACCCGGTTCAGGTTCGGATTGTAGGTGATGTCATAGGCATAATGGGGCAGGGTAATGGTGCGGATGAGGCGGTTGCCAGCAGGGTCAATCACATAGAGCGAGTAATTGTAAGATTGGCAAACATACAGTTTGTTTTCCTCGGGGTTGTAGGAGAAGTTGCCGGCATATCCGGGCAGGTCAATCCGGGCAATCTTGCGATGGGTAACACCGTCAAGGACAAGTATCGCCGGGTCATGATAGCCAAAGACGAAAACGGTGTTGTTCGCAGCGTGATAAAAGATTCTCTCAGGGCTTATTGGACCACCGAAGGAGTCGGGGAGATAGATTGTCTTTTCCAGCCACTGGGCAAAGACAATTGCAGTGCATATTAAAACGAGGAAAATGATTAATGTTTTTTTCATTTCGCCTCCTTATCTGACAATTAAAATCTTTTTGCTATCACTCGCAGTGTCATTTTTCCGCATCAGAAAATACACACCTGGACTGAGATGGCGGATGTCATTATGCCCGGGTTTGAGGTCAAGGACCTTGCGGCCGGAGATGTCAAGGAGTGCGAGCTTCGATTGGAGATTGCACATTTCAGAATTCAAGTTGAGTACTTTGCGGACAGTTGTAGGTGCAAAGGGGGTATCAAGCGTTGAATTTACTTCGGTTATGCCTGAAGGCAGACTGTCACGAAATACGGTGATGGTGTTGCTAAACTTGCCACCAACATAAACACGGTTCTCAATCGGGTTCCAAGCCATATTGGTAAGTCCTCTGCCGGCATATAGCTTCTTCAGAACTTGGTTTGTGGCAGCATCAATCACCCACAAGGAATCGGCAGTATAATAGATTTTATCATTAATAGAGTTATAAAGCAGGAAGTTGGAAAAACGCCGAACCGGAATTAGATTTAGCAGTGAGTCGGTTTGACCATCAACAATCATAAGCCAGGCATCCATTTCCCTTTCAGTGGCGCAATAGAGCCGGTCGTAATCGGGCGCATAGCACAAATCCTGTACACTTGAGCGGTTAGGGACTGTAATCTTTCGCATAACCGTATCGGCGTGGGTATCAATCACCCAAATGGTATCGCAGTCAGTTCCGGCGCTATAAACTTTTGGGTGGTTCGGGTTGCCGATAATTGCCGAAGGAAAGCGAGTTTGTGTGAAAATGCCAGCAAGTAAGGTATCAGCATTGCCATCGTAGATTCTGACGCCCCAAAACTCAGCGCTACCGATGTAAACTTTGTTTATATTTGGGTCGCACCAGATTGAATAGGTGCCGCTTTCTTCATAAAGAACTTTCAGCACTGTATCCGCGCATCCATCCAGTATAACCGTAGGAGTCTCGTTTCCACCGCAATATATCTTATTGGTTGTGGGATTGGAGCCGATGATGTAACTGGTTGCGCCGATATCAATAGTTTTGATTACAGAATCACCTGTGCCATCAATTACGGTTAATAGCGTTGAGTTTTCGCCCGCACAGTAAACCTTGTTGAGAGAGTTTATACAGATGGCGCTGGGATGGGTGGCAACCGGGATATGAGCGAGGATGGCATTAGATGCGCCATCAATTACAGTTATGGTGCAATTCCATTCATTGGCGCAGTAGAGTTTACGGCTAAGTGGATTGTAACACAACATTTGAGGTCCGGCAGAGTCGGGCAGATAGATTGTCTTTTCCAGCCACTGGGCGGTGGCCACGGTGGCAATGACAAGGAAAAACAGACCCAAAGCCTGGGGGCGCATATTACCTCCTTTTTATCAATTATAATTATACCAGATTTTTTCAATTTGTCAAGCAGTTTGGAAATTTAAAAAACTCAGGCTCCCCCTCATTAAGAGCCCGAAAATGGCAAAAATTAACGCCCAATTTCCCTAATCTTCGCAAATTAACGGTTTAAATCGCACAACGGCAAACAGTTAACGAGTTTTTAGTTCTTACTCCGTGGTTTTAAGGGCTCGTTCCCCCCACCCTCCCCTATCTGATTCCCTCTCTAAAATGGATAGAGGATTTAACCTTTTTCCAAATAGGTAAGCTGGAAGGGAAATCAAGGCTTTAGCCAGCAATGATAAAATTGGCAAAAATTACCCCTGCCGACAAAGGGAAAACCGCATCAGGAGGGGGGAAAGGGAGTCTAATATATAGAGAGGTCAAAATATGAATATTGAGAGGTTTACTGAAAAGGCACAGGCTGCCCTTTTTGAGGCGCAGTCTCTGGCGCAAAGGTATTCCCATCCCGAACTGGACGCCGAGCACATCCTCCTTGCCCTTTTGGACCAGGAGGATGGTCTTGTCCCAGAGATTATTTCCCGGGTTGGTGCCCGACCTGAGCACATCCGCGAGCATATTGAGGTGGCGCTGAAGGACCGACCAAAGGTTGCCGGCTCAGGGCAGATTTATCTCTCCTCAAGGGCGCAGCAGGTCTTAACCGCTGCCGAGGATGAGGCGAAGCGGTTCAAGGATGAGTTTGTCTCCACCGAGCATCTCCTCCTCGGTCTTTTAAACCTGAAGGATGGGGCGGTTGCGCGGGTTTTCAGAACCTTTGGCGTTGAGAGAAACCGGGTCCTTGCCACCTTGAAGGAGCTGCGCGGAAACCAAAGGGTAACCGACCGTTCTGCTGAAGACCGGTATCAGCCTTTGGAAAAGTTTGGCAGGGACCTTACCCGGCTCGCACGCGAGGGAAAACTTGACCCGGTGATTGGCAGGGATGACGAGATTCGGCGGGTGATGCAGGTGCTCTCGCGCCGGACAAAGAACAACCCGGTGCTGATCGGTGAGGCGGGTGTGGGCAAGACCGCAATTGTTGAGGGTCTGGCGCAGAGGATTGTCAAGGGTGATGTGCCGGAAAGTTTGAAGGAAAGGCGCCTGATTGCCCTTGACTTGGGCGCACTCATTGCCGGCACCAAGTATCGGGGCGAGTTTGAGAGCCGGCTCAAGGCGGTCTTAAAGGAGGTGGCGGCAGCTGATGGCAGAATAATCCTCTTTATTGATGAACTGCACCTGATTGTCGGTGCGGGCAAGGCTGAGGGTGCAATTGACGCCGGCAACCTGTTAAAGCCGATGCTGGCAAGGGGTGAGCTGCGCTGCATCGGTGCCACCACGCTGGATGAGTACCGCGAGTATATTGAAAAGGACAAGGCGTTGGAGCGCCGGTTCCAGCCGGTCTTTGTTGACCAGCCCAGTGTTGAAGAGACCATCTCAATTCTCCGCGGTCTCAAGGAGCGCTATGAGGTTCATCACGGGGTAAGGATTGCGGACAGCGCGCTTGTTGCCGCTGCGGTCCTTTCCAATCGCTACATCTCGGACAGGTTTTTACCGGACAAGGCGATAGACCTTGTTGACGAGGCGGCGGCAAAACTGAAGATGGAGATTACCTCCAAGCCGGTGGAACTTGATGACCTCGAGCGCAAAATCCTGCAACTGGAGATGGAGAAACTCTCATTAAAAAGGGAGGTTGATGACGCCTCCAAACAGCGCCTGGAGGAGATTGAAAAGGAGATTGCCAATCTGAAAGAGGATGAGGCAAGGCTGCAGGCGCAGTGGGAGGCGGAACGCAAGGAGATGGAAAAACGCCGGCAACTCAAGGAGGAGATTGAGCGGGTGCAGCACGAGATTGAACTGGCAAAGCGCAAATATGACCTTAATCGGGCAGCCGAACTTGAGTACGGCAGACTGGTGCAACTGAAAAAGGAGCTTGCCCAACTGGAGAGGTCAAACAAAAGCCACCGGCTTTTGCGCGAGGAGGTTACCGAAGAGGATATTGCCGAGGTGGTTGCCAAATGGACCGGCATCCCGGTAAAGAACCTCCTTGAATCGGAAAGGGAGAAACTGCTCAGGCTTGAGGAGGAGATTCACAAGCGGATTGTCGGTCAGGACAAGGCGGTGGCCGCGGTTGCCAATGCCATCAGAAGGGCAAGGGCAGGAATTGGTGAGCGCAAAAAGCCGATTGGTTCATTCATCTTCCTCGGTCCAACCGGGGTGGGCAAGACCGAACTGGCAAAGACCCTGGCACAGGTTTTGTTTGACAGCGAGGAGGCGATGGTGCGCCTGGATATGTCTGAGTATATGGAAAAGCACACGGTCTCAAGGTTGATCGGCGCGCCCCCAGGCTATGTCGGTTTTGAGGAGGGCGGGCAGTTGACCGAGGCGGTCAGGCGCAGACCATACCGGGTTGTCCTTCTTGATGAGATTGAAAAGGCGCATCCGGATGTGTTCAACATCCTCTTGCAGATTCTTGATGACGGCAGGCTCACCGATGGTCATGGCAGGGTTGTTGATTTCCGCAATACGGTGGTGATTATGACCTCAAACCTCGGCACCGAGATGGCAAGGGATGGCAGGTTTGACCGGGATGAACTGATGGCGCTGTTACGCCGGCACTTCCGGCCCGAATTCCTCAACCGGATTGATGAGATTGTGGTGTTTGAGCCCTTAACCAAGGCAGAGATAAGAAAGATTGTGGATTTGCAACTGAACCGCCTCAAGCAGCAGTTGACAGAAGAGGGCATTGAGGTTATAATTGAACCGGGCGTAGAGGATATGCTTGCGCAGGAAGGCTACGACCCGGAATTTGGAGCAAGACCCTTGAAACGGGTGATACAGAGTCGCATTGAGAATCAACTGGCAAGGTTGATTCTTGAGAAGCGACCACAAAGGGTGAGAATAAAGGTTATAGAGAACGAGATTGTTCTTATGCCCGAATAAGGCAGACAATCGGGAACTTTAAAATTTTGTCGGGAGCAGGTATCCCTCCTTCCCAACCCACCAAAACCCCCTTGTTTCCCTGCTCCCGACGCCAATTTTTATAAACAAAATCAGCCAATATTAATTTCGGGTTCTGGAAAACTTAGATTTCGCTTTGGGGCTCGACCTTTTTCAGATAGGTGGTTGCTGCGAGCCGGGCAAGGCGCCTGACCCGCGCAATATAATTCTGGCGTTCGGAAACGCTGATCGCACCCCGCGCCTCAAGGAGATTGAAAAAATGTGAACATTTTATCACACAGTCATAACCCGGATAAACCAGCCCCAATTTCAACAGCCTTTGCGCCTCACTCTCAAACCGGTCAAACAAAACCCGGAAAAGTTCCACATCCGCCTCCTCAAAATTGAACCGGGAAAACTCCTCCTCATTCTGGCGATAAACATCACCCCAAGTCAAATCCTCGTTCCAGCGAACAGCAAACACCGAGTCAACGCCCTGAATGAACATCGCAATCCGCTCCAGACCATAGGTCAACTCCACCGGAATCACCTTCAAGTCAATTGAGCCGCACTGCTGAAAATAGGTGAACTGGGTGATTTCAATTCCGTTCAGTTCCACCTGCCAGCCCAAGCCCCACGCACCAAGGGTTGGAGATTCCCAGTCGTCCTCGGTAAAACGGATGTCATTTTTCTTCAGGTCAATCCCAACCGCCTCCAGGCTCTTGAGGTAGCGGTTCTGGACATCTGCGGGCGCGGGCTTCAAAATCACCTGCAACTGCCAGAACTGCTGCACCCGCAGCGGGTTCTGGGCATACCTGCCGTCCCGCGGTCTTTTTGAAGGTTCGCAGTAGACCACATTCCAGGGCTTGGAATCAAGCACCCGCAGAAAGGTTGCCGGATTAAAGGTGCCGGCACCAACCTCAGAGTTATAGGGTGAAAGGATGGCACAGCCCTGGTCAGCCCAGTATTTTTGCAGGCGCAGTATCAGTTCCTGAAACGAGAGCGGCTTTTCTGCCATAGCCGATTTAGAGTCCCAGTTGACCGGCAATGCACTGCATCGCCTGCAAACAGATGGTCACAAACTCCTCCAAAGACAAGCCCAGTTCCGAGCACCGCTGAATCTGCTCGCGATTGGCACCAGCGGCAAAGCGCTTATCCTTGAACCGGCGCAGGACAAACTCGGTATCAACACCGGCAAGTCTCTTTTCCGGATGCATCAACGCCGCCGCCACAATCAAACCGGTAACAGGGTCGGTTGCAACAATCGCCTTGTCCAGAAGCGACACCGCGGGCACATTGCCCGAATGGGCTTTTATCGCCTGCAGGATCTCTTCATCAACATTGTGACCGGCAAGAATCTGGGCAGCAACCAGTGCATGGCTTGTCGGGTCATCCTTGGTCTGCTCATAGTCAAGGTCGTGGAGGAGTCCGGCAAGACCCCATTTCTCCTCATCCTGATTCAGTCGCCGGGCAAGGGCGCGCAGACAGGCTTCGGTTGCCAGCATATGCTTAATCAGATTCTGATTCTTTACCGAACTGTTAACAAGTTTCCAGGCAGTTTCACGGTCCAAGGTTTGCCTCCATTTTTTCCACAATTATATTGGGCACTGTTTGAGTGTCAATTGCGCCATCACCCATCAGGATGGGTTGGGAAAAGCGCCCAACCCTGCCAATTTAAAACCCTCCCCACCACCGGGAGGGTGGAGGGGACGAGCCCTTTTAACCCGCACCCAGGCGAAATCAACCCGTTAAGCATTTGCCATTGTGTGAGTTAACCTATTGTTAGGCGATAAACCGAAAAAATCAACCAGTTAGTATTTGACAGCAAGTAGTAAAGATTATATTATTAAACACTGGGCCCGTAGTGTAGCCTGGTTTAACACGTCGCCCTGTCACGGCGAAGATCGCCAGTTCAAATCTGGTCGGGCCCGCTTGGTGAAGGTAATTGCAATTTCCCTTCTTGCTCTCGGGCTGGTTTTTGCCGTTGAACCAAAACTCCAGTATCAACTTGACTTCAAGGCAAGGGATGTCGGTTCGGCATTGATCAACGGCAACACCCGGGAAATCTACAACCTGTTTGTTCCCGAATTCCGCAGGGAGCACCCCTTTGCCCAGTTTGACTCCGCGGTGAAGGCCTGGCTGAAAGAGCGCCGGATCCTTAGTGTCAACAACAAGGTGGTTGACATCACCGGCCTGGGCGGGCATGTCTCCACCTACATCTACTTTCAGGGCGAAGATGACTACAATTACCTTTACCAGAGCTGGCTTTATACCGACTCGGGCTGGCAGCTGGTCTGGATTTCAAAAATTTTAAACCATTCCTTTGAATACGGGTCAAGCGATACCCTGGCGCTGCGGGCGATTGCCAAACTGGGGCTAAGGTATTTTGTCTCCCGGGACGGTTTGCAATGGATTCGGGCAAAGAGGGTGAATCTCCCCGAGACACTGGTGGTGGTTGCGGGAGGGGGGCTTGGTGGCGAGCCTTGGTCAGATGATGGTCACTTTTTCACCTGGCGCAAAAAGGATGAGTTTGAAAAAGATCCACAACCACCCCGGGCTCACTTTTATATTGAGGTGGCGGTGGTGCGGCTGTTCGGTCCGATTGGCATGGTGGCGCTCGACCTCAAGCCCTGGTCAAGTGCCGGGAAAAGGGTCTTGCCACGACCAAGAGGGACAGAGATTTACCTGAAAAAGACCAAAGATGGCTGGCTCCTTCACTCCCTTGGCAAGCGATGGTAAGGTTAAGGCTCTTAACCATACTGTTTCTCATCATCGCCGCCTGTTTAGGACCAGATGAAATCGCCCCGCGTGTAAGAATATCATTTCCGCAGGATGGGGATACTGTTGCCAGCCTGGTCAAGGTGCAGGCCTATGCCACCGACAACCGGGGAGTAGCATTGGTCCAATTTTTTGTTGATGAAGCGCTAAGCGGCATCGACTCCACCGGCAACGACTCTATCTTTGAATGGGAGTGGAACCTGAGCGGCTATCAGGCAGGAACGGTTCATCGGCTCCAGGCTTTGGCTTTTGACCGGGCAGGAAACAGCGACAGTTCTGAGGTGATTGCGGTGGTGACGATGCCGCTTCCGGGGACCTACCACCAGGGAAGAATTGCTGCGGATGAAACCTGGACAAAAGATAAAGACCCGCATTATGTTATTGGTGACTTGGAGGTGGAGGCAACATTGACAATTGCGCCAGGGGCAAGGGTGCTGATCGCACCCGGTGTCAAAATTACTGTGGGCAACTTTTCTTCAGGTGCGATCAGGGCCGAAGGCGGGGCAAATGCCTTTATCCGTTTCAGCCCCATGGTGCCCGAATCCTCCTGGTCCGGAATAAAATTTTTAAGCAAAACCGACAAAACCAAATGCCGGTTCCTCAACTGCCTGTTTGAAAATGGTGGCAAAGACGGCGCCACCCTTATGCTCAATAACGCCTGGATTGCGGTTGAGGGCTGCTCAATAACGACAAGTGCCGGTTCCGGGGTTCTTTGTCAGGGTGGAGGTTTTACCGGTTTTGCCAACAATGTCATTACCGGCTGCAGGGGCTTCCCGATTGTGTTGGATGCTGAGGCGGCGGGCACACTTGGTTCGGGGAATAGGTTGCGCGGGAACGGTTTTGACTTTGTTCAAATAACAGGGGGCACAGTTGGTCGTTCGCAGACATATCACAACCATGGTATTCCTTATTATGTGAGTGCGACGGTTACGGTTGCCGGTGATTCCTTACCGAAACTCACCATCGCACCGGAGTGCACCCTGAAATTTGCCGATTCGGCAAAACTCAGGGTGGGCGTAGGAAAACCGGGTGCACTTACTGCTGATGGCACCTATGGTCAGATTGTCTTTGCCGGGATCGGAGGTGACTATTGGCAAGGGATTGAGTTCTGGAATAACACCATTGCCGAGCAGACCTTATTAAAGAACTGTCTGATTGACGGTGCAGGCAGAAATGGCGTAGCCGCGATACTGGTGTATGCGCCCGTGAAGATGGAGGGCACCAAGGTCCAAAACAGTGCCAGCGCCGGGATTTACTCATTAGGAACAGGGTTCGGACAGTTTGACCACAATCTCATCACCGCCTGTGCCCGCTATCCCTTACACATTCAAGCACGTCATGTGGGGACGATCGGTCAGGGCAATCGGTTTGTTTTTAACCAAGACAATTACATCCTTGTTTCGGGCGACACCGTCATTCAGGACGCCTCCTGGGGCAATCACGGTGTGCCGTATAAGATAACCGGCATCATTGAAGTGGGCTCACAATTTGCGCCCAGCCTCTATATTGGGTCGGGTTTAAAACTGCTCTTCAGCCGCAATGCGGGAATAAGGGTTGGCGATAAGGAACCGGGAAGGCTAATTGCCCAAGGAATCCCGGATTCAATTGTTTTCACCGGGGAGGTTGATTCAGCCGGTTTCTGGCAGGGAATAGATTTTGGTGCATTCACCCGCAGCGGCACCATCTTAGAGCGCTGCCAGATACTTTATGCCGGTGGTGCAGGTGCCCGCGGTGAGGTTGTTGTCCGCCAGAGCGCACCCAAAATAATCCACAACGAAATCGCCTATACGCCCAAATACTGCATCGCCCTTTTTTACAGCCCACTGGACCCGGATACACTGAGATATTATAATTTTCTTCATCATTATGGAGAAGAAGATATTTACGAGGAGGGTCCCTGAGGGAGATTATAGTTCGGCGAGTATCTCCTCATACAAGCCTAAAATCTCGTTTTCAATCTCGGCAATACCCGTTAAAACCTCGGCTATCTTCTCCTGGTTAGTCACGGAGTTCAACCTCAACCCCCTACCGGCAATCCCTTCAAGCCGGGCGATAACCGCCCGGTTCCTCGCCATCACCTCATCAAAAAGAACAGCCTTTTCGGGCAGCGCCATCTTCATATCATCAAAGAATTGATTGGCGCTCTCCTTACTGGCGATGAGTTTCCAGAGCAGGTCATAGAAACATTCACTGGCGGTATCAGTTCCTTGGGGACACACCGGAAATTGGCTGAGGCTTTTTATTAGAATGTCATACGCCTCTAACCCGGAATGCCAGCCGGTGTCTCTGGCTGATAGACCCAGTTCCAGCCCCTGTGTGAGAACAGCCTTCACAAGTCCCACAGGTTCCAAGGAACAGCCACCCCGAAACCTTACCTTATATGCAGCGACGATTTCACCGATGAGCGGCTGTTCGCTCCCCGCGCCGACAGTATAACCATAAACCCGAGGCGTTATTCCCATTGTATCAACCCTGGTAGCAATTCCCCATTTTGCTCTTTTGGTATCCCATTTCCCGTAGACAACAACTACTGGGAATCCGACCCCTTTCGCCGCTATCAGTGCCGATTTGACAGCATCGATTCCTTCGTGATTTCTTAAAGATTCTCCTGGAGGGTGCTGATAGAGTGGTTCGAAGGAGAGACCTGTTAGGTTAGAAATATTGGGGAGGAACTCAATGGACCTGCCACCGGTTCCCCAGGAGAAGCAGTCCTCATCCCGCACTGTCAGTCCAAAAGACTCGCCGGTGATTGCTGCAAGCCAGTCGTAGTAACTGGGGAGACCAAAATGTTTCAAAATATCCTCCAACGCCTTAGCCAGACTTGCAGAAAAACGCTCGGAGTTAGGAATAAAGCCAAGCGGGAGGGGCTCGGATTCCATCACCAACTCCTGACCGTTGCGCAAGACCCCCAGCCTCACCTTCTCAGCATGTCCGAAGCTCCTTTTCTCAATCTCAAGCAAATCTTGGAATGTCTGCACAACCTCATCATTATATGAAACAATTAAATCCCCGCCTGTCAGACCGACAACCTGGGCCTGACTGTTGGCTGGTACCCTCCAAACCTCGGCTTTAGCCAGCTCGAGATAAGTAGTGCCAATCGGTTCACCTTGCGGCTTTGATTGACACGAAAGAAAAAACAGCGGCAACAAACTGAGGATAATGCCGCCAACCGCAAAACCCCTTTCCTTTATTTTCATTTTGGCTTAATCGCCTTTACCGGCTCACCTGAACCCGCAGGCGCTTGCATCTCTTTTGCCAATTCAGCCAGACCCCGGCAGACGGCTTTCAACTGGGTTGCTGACATCCCCTCGTCCTTAATCTCTCCCCAAAGCTTCCGGGCAAATGTGCCGGCATAGTATATTATCTCGACATCAACAAACCCGATCTCCTCCAGCGTCTCTTTCATAGCGGTGCTGGTGAAATGCTCAAGTTCATACCAACTGCCACCCTTCACATAGCCAAGGTTCTTCTCAAGAAAATCCTTTCCAATTTCTGGTACCTGGGTCGGTACAGAACCGAGCCGGGCAATCAAATCCTTTAGCCGGCGAAACTCCTCCTTTATCTCTGGTGTCGGGGTAAACTTTACCAAATAGTTTCGCTCCCAAGGAGGGCGCTGATGCCTAAGGACATAGTGATACCCCAGGCTTTCCTCATTTTCGGTTAAAAACACCTGCTCGGTAACAACCCGGCCAGCAGTCTCGTAGGCCTCGAATACCAGGCGTAACTTTCCTCCGGGCTTTAAGACCCTGAATACCTCCCGTAAAGCCTGATAAGGGTCTGGACACTGCTCAACGCCGAAGGCGCTGACCACAGCATCAAACGAATCATCAGCAAAATCCAAAGCAGTTGCTGACATCTGTAATACCCGGATGTTTTTAATCCCCAAGCGTTCAGCATTGGCAAGAGAGGTGGCAACGCGTCGGCCAGAAGCGTCAATCCCGGTAACAGATTCAAAAAAGGGCGCCAGGCGCAGGAGTGGCCAGCCATCACCGCACCCAACATCAAGTATCTCCTTGCAACCGGCGAGATGGGCGCGGAAATCACAAATCTGTGCCTCTTCAACAAAGTGTGTTTCAAGGCTTAAATCTTGGGGGACATCAATCACAGGGAGATTCCCGGCAACCCTTTCGAGCCTTTCGTAGGTCTGCTCGGCGCTATTGGACTCGGTGGGTTTAACCTCCGTGATAATAAGATTTTCAATTTCAGTGTATATTTTAGGCATAGTTATTATAATAACCCCATTTTAGTTAAAGTCAATACAATAGCCCCTCCCGCAATAAAATTAGCACCTAACTACTTAGATTATGATAAAATCAGCGCTTAGAGAAAATTCGGGGATGGATGATAGCTCACCAAGAGTATTTTAGTTCCAACAGACAATAGGTGGCGGCAAGATTGTCGATCGCCTCTTGGTGCCACTCTGGGGCGATACTTACCATCACCTCCAAGTTGAATCCACCACGGCTGGTAGGAATGATTTTCCAGTTACCAAAAAGGCTAAACTCATTAAACCGGTAATCGGACTGAAAACCGGAATCGGAGAATAGATACCGGCGCTCACCAAAACGGTCTTCAATAGATAACCAGACCCAGTCGGATTTGAACAGGTCGGCTCCCAAATACAAGGCAAGTTCCCGGTAGTCTTGGTCGGTAGGATGGGCTAATGAACGGGAGACATCAAATTGTGGTCCTAGGGAGAATGTCAAAATAGAACCGGGTCTGAATTCTAACCCCAGTCCGATTCTGTTTTCTGCCTGATTCTGATAGACAGCGGTGGTTTCATCAAACCAGGTCAGACGCAGATTTTCGTCAACCTTCAATCCGATTTGCGGGCTGAAATCCCAGTTGCAAGAGAACTGTGGTTCTACCTCCCAGTAGCTGCGTAACCTGTTGGCGTAACTGCGCCGAGTGAAGTAATCAGAAAATGTGAGGTGCAAGTCGGTGCCTAAATAGTTATCCCAATCAAGGTTAAATTTGTTTTCAGCATAATTTTGTTCTGATTGGTTTTGCGCCCAGAGGCGGTTATAGTTGTAGTTTAATGTAATGAGTGACAACTCACCGATATTGAGATTGGCAATAACTCCTGCCCGATTGATAAAGTAGTTATAGGTAAAAGTATCTGAAGAGAGATAGTGGTGAAGCTCGATATTTTCCTGGATGGTTACGGTGAGATTGTTTAAAAAACGGGAGCCAACTCCCAGTTTCAGGTTGTTGTTGAAGTAGGAGTTACGCTGAAGCGTATCGCCCAAAAGTGGAAGGTAGTGGTGATAATAGCGCAGTTCGCCATCGGCTGTTGCCTGCAAGCGGATTTTGGGATTGAGTTCGGTGCTGAAGCCGAAATGGAATCGGTCGTGAATGGACACATTAGAGATTGAGATGGCGTTCTCGCTCTGAAGGTTTCGTGCGGGTTTATCGTTATTCAGGTAAATAGTCCAGAAAGTTCGTAGTTCGGCACCAGGAGAAGTTGTGTCCTTAGTGATTGTATCGGTAATAGTATAGCGCTGGGTTGAATAGTCGCCACCGATACCGGCGTCGTTTCTGATCAATAGACCTATGACTATTAATATGAGCCGCATCACTCCCGCTCAGAAGCGGGTTCTTCAATATGAAGCAGTTCAATCGCCCGGTTTAGCAATCGGCGTGCCTGCGTTGTCTCCAAGAGCGCCTTATCAAGGCTGTCTGCAGCAAAAAGTTCCCTGCCAGTATTCTGATGTTTTTTCGCCTCTTGGAGCAGTCGCATCGCTTCTGATTCACCTTCTGCTAATATCTTCTCTGACCAGCTGGCAAGGAGATGATCGGTTTCATCCAATGCCAGTTGTACCAGGGTGGCATCAATTTCACTTGTCATTATCTCGCGGGCGCGGAACATCAGGTCGCGGCTCGCAAGGGTAAATTTGAGCGCCTGAGCAAAAAGCCTGAGCCGGAATCTGTTCTGCGCCTTAACCTGCCACTCACCCGCTTTGGCAAACATTTCCTGAGCGCGCAGATTATGACTCTCCTGAATTTCCTCCTGGATTTTCGCAATTAAACCCTGGGTTCGGTCAATCTCCTCTTTTACCAACTCAGGTGCGGTCAATCGCTTAGCCCTGGTTAGTGCCTCATAGAGGTGGTTGCGGGCAGCAAAAGTAAATCGCAAGGCCAGCCTAAACCGACGCTGATGCAGATAACCTTGGGCTGCAGACTGTTCCTTCTGAGCCATTTTTAACAACTCTAACGCCCGGGGTTCATTTGCTCTAATTATTCTTGGTGTTGCTTCATTCATCACCTCAGCGGTGCGACGAATTTCAGCCCTAATCCGCTCTGGGGCGTTCCTAACCATCTCCGTTGCCTCCCTTGCCTTTTGCCTTGCTGCCAGTGTCCGGCTGTATGCCCACCGAAAGCGCCTTCTCCTGTAACCATCCCAGGCGGAATTCTGAATCTCAACCGCCTGATTCAAAACCGCCTGCGCATCAGGGTTGTTTACTGTTTCAACAACCTCTTTTGCCTGTTTGATCAGTTCGTCAGTTTTCTCAAGTTCTTGGCGGACCCGCTCCTGGTTTTGGGCTAATAGGAATCCGGCAAAGAGTAAAATTATAAATAACACCTGCTTCATCATCCTCTTATTATGCAAATAATGTGCCAGATAAATAAAGTACATAGATACGAAAGCTGAAGGAAATATGACAATTAGAAATATGCACCTGAAAGAACAATAGCGGCTTAAAATGCTCACCTTTCGCCAACATCTTTGATTCCATACTTGGCGATTTTCGTATATAACATTCTTCTGGTGATGCCCAGTATTTTTGCTGCCTTTGATTTATTGCCACCTGTCCTCTTAAGCGCCTCTAAGACCATTATCCTTTCCTGTTCCTCAAGAGAGCCCAGTTTTCCTGGCTCGGCATTGGGGATTAACTTTGCTGGCTCAGGAAACTGGATGTGTGTAGGCTTGATTTCTTCTCCTCCTGATAGGATCAAAGCACGTTCGAGGACATTTTCCAGTTCCCTGACATTGCCGGGCCAATCATATGCTTGAAGAACCTCAATAACCTCATCTGACAGGCCGCGGTTATACCCGAGCCGACTCAGGATGTGATCACATAATGCAGGGATATCCTCCTTATGTTCACGCAGTGGTGGCATCTGAATCGGGAATACCGCCAGCCGATAATAAAGGTCCTCGCGAAATTTACCTTGTCGCACCTCTTCAATCAGGTTGCGGTTGGTGGCGGCAATGATTCTGGTGTCTACGGTTATAGTTTGATTTCCCCCCAACCGGACAAAGGTTTTATCTTGAAGGAAGCGCAGAAGTTTTATCTGGAACTGACCTGGGATCTCACCAATCTCATCGAGAAAAAGGGTGCCCCCTTGTGCCTGCTCAAGGCGACCGGGCTTGGTGCTCGTGGCACCGGTGAAGGCCCCTTTTTCATAGCCGAAAAGTTCAGACTCAAGCAGGGTTTCGGGCAGGGCAGCAGCGTGCATTACGACAAAAGGCTTCTGGCCGCGGGGGCTGGCGCGATGAATCATTCGGGCGACGAGTTCTTTCCCGGTGCCGCTTTCCCCGGTAATGAGAATGGTGGCATCACTGGGCGCAACCTTGTTGACAAGGTTGCGCACCTGGTTCAATGCCTGACTTTCACCAACCAGTTCGGCAAACCTGCTGGTGGTCTTCAGTTCCTGTCTTAACAGCAGATTTTCCTTTCTTGTCTGATGGAGCAGAGCGATTTTTTTCAGAACGGCAAGGAGATGGTTCAAAGATACCGGCTTGGTGATGAAGTCAAATGCACCTTGACGCATCGCCTCAACAGCAAGCGCAATTGTGCCATAGCCAGTTATCATCACCACCTCGGTTTCAGGGTTTGATTCCTTGGCAGCAGCAAGAATTGCCATTCCATCCACCGGTACCATCTTCAGGTCAGTAATCACCACATCATAACTACCTCTTTTCAGGCGTTGGAGTGCCTCGTTGCCGTCGGTAAGATTATCAACATCATACCCCGCCGCTTTTAAATTTTCGGCGGTTAATTGACAGAAGCGGGCTTCATCATCAACCAAGAGTATTCTCATACCGGCAGTTTTACCTCCACCGTTGTTCCCTTTTGCTCATCGCTAATTATCTTTACCTTGCCTTGATGCATCTCTACCAGCCTTTTGACAATAAAAAGTCCTAATCCGCTCCCCTTATCCTTGGTGGTAAAGAAAGGTTCAAACACCCGGTTGAGATGCCGGTGCGGGATGCCAGGACCGTGGTCGGTAATTTGAATTGTCAGCCAGCGCGGTTTTGACCCCGGCTCAGTTTGGGCGCTGATGCGAATCAGCCCGCCATTAGGCTGCGCCTGAATCGCATTGAGGAGGATATTGATAAACACCTGCCGCAACTGGATGGGCGAGCCTTTTATTTTCGGTAACTCCCGGAGGTGATTTTCGACCTGAATGTCGTTTTGCCTGATTTCTGTTTTCAGAGTATCAAGGATAGTGTCGAACATCTCGGTGATGTCAACCTCTTCCATTTCCTCGGCTTTACCTGTTCCGATATTGAGATAATTGGCGAGGGTGCGGTTGAGCCTGCTGAGCTCCTCTTTGATGCAATCAAATGTCTGGTCATTTTGAGCGTCATAGCGAATCTGGATTCGCTCGGTTGCTGCGAGGATTGTTGCCAGTGGGTTGCGCAAATCGTGTGCAAGTGCTGCTGCCATCTCCCCCAGCAGGGCAAAGGTGGCGGTCTGGGAAGCTATCTTTTCCATCCTCAGCGCGCGCCGGCTGAGACTTACACCGGCAAACACAATTGCGGACAGGGCAAGCAAACTTAAGAGATTGATAAAGAAGAGCGAGCGGCTGTAATTGGCGATGGTCTTGAAGAAACGGGCATCTGCCTCAACACCAAGCACCGCACTGACAATTCCCTCCCGGTTGTAGACCGGCGCATAAACGGTCTTGAGATAATAAGGTCCGGCAGCGTAGAGCCGGGTCGGGGTGATGAGACCGCTGAATGCGGAGAGAATTTCAGATTCATCAAGTTCCAGCATCGGGCTGGTTTCCCCTTTACTCTCAGGCGCACGCGCATTGACAATAAAGCGCAGGCTTTCGTCAACAAGAAAGATGTTTAAAAGTTCAGCCTGACTTATCGTTTCGGTGAAAATGGGTAAAATATCCTGATAATCTTCTCTGCCTGTTAACTGAGTGGCAATAGTCAGAGCCAAACCTTCAAGCCGGTTGCCCATTTCGGCTTCAAGCGCCGCCTTGGTTTTTGAAATAACCAACCAGGAATGGATGTTGAAAATGACTATCACCAGCACAGCGAGTACGATAGAATAAACCGTAAACCTGCTCACCTTCACTCTAATTTACACTATAACTGCAGGAGGTCAACAAATTTTTGTTAAAAAGCCCTCCGGCAGGGTCTTGCCGGAGGGCAAGGAGGTCAAACAACGGGCTAATCAACTTTCCGCTGAAGCGGTTCCAGGCGGAAGTCAATTCCCCGGGTTGCTGAACCAGGCCGAACCGGCACCAATTCCGGATAGGTTTGAGGTTGATACTTCGGTTTGAATGCCGAGACTTCATAAACGCCTGGGTTCAAACCTCCAATCCGGTAAAAACCGCGTCCATCGGTTCTTGCCTGTCCCTCACCCTGCTCCCCGCGTGCGATGACCAAGACACCCGCAATCGGATAGCCGGTCTGAGCATCAACCACCTGACCGATGATGCCACCTTTCCGCGGCTTGGGCTGAAGCGCGAAGTTGATGTTTTCAGTAACCTCATGCCTGCGCACCTCTACCGGTTCAGGATATGTTTCGGGGAAATAACGCCTTGCCTTGGCGCTGACCTGATACCTGCCCGGACGCAGACCGCGAATGATGTAATACCCCTGTCGGTCAGTACGCATCCGGTGTCTGCCATTGGCACCGTGAACATAAACCACCGCACCGTGAATCGGCTCACCGGTTAATTTGTCTGTGACCCTGCCACTGATTGCACCGGTCTGGGGTTGAATCTGCCTGAGGCGCAGGTCAATGCCGGTGGTGATTTGCCCCTCCTGAACAATAACCTTGGTTGGATAATGGGCAGGAACATACCCCTGTTTGCGGGCGATTACCTGATATCCTCCTGGCTCAAGCCCTTCAATTAGATATACCCCATCTTCGTTTGTCTGGGCTCGACCCATAGGGGTGCTGTCTGAACAGGCAACAACAACCGCATTGGCTATCGGATTACCTGTTATAAGGTCTGTTACCCTGCCGGTAATACCGCCTGTTCCGGCAAGGAGAAGCCCGGTTAAGGCTCCTATTGCAAAGAGCGCTGCTAACTTTTTCATTTTTGTCCTCCTTTGTTTTTCATTGCCTTATAAACAAGCAACGATTGTGCCAAATTGCTAATTGATTGTTTTTCTGAAACTTAAAATATTGGCACAGTCCAAGCTTTTGAACAGAAATGTCCAGAAATGGTAACTTTTGAACGGTTTAGGTTACAAGGCGCTCGTAAAAGTCAACCCTGGCGATGCCAAAGGGAAATTTTGCCACCATTTGCCACATCCCATCCGGCAGGGTGCGAATCAGAATCAAGGCATCAACAACCCCGAGTGTCCTGCCAATCCGGTTCGCCTCAACAATCGCCTGTGCCCGCTCATTTTTCCCGGTGATGCGGAAAAGGGTGAGATGCGGGGCAGCACCTAACTCAGGGATAAGTAAGGATGCCGGTTCTGCACCGAGAATATTTTTGCGCAAGGAGATGAGCTCATCCTGACCTTTGGTAATCTCGCCAATCAGAAATTCGCCTGACTCCTGCCAGTTTTCAGCCGCAATTGCGAGGGGGTGAAGCGCCCTTCTTGCCTGACTGATAAACTCAATTACCGCCATCACCTCCCCCAACTCTGCTGGCACCCAGGGCTGAACCAATTGAATATGTGGTTCAAGTTGAGCAACTTGCGGTGCAAATCGTTCGCGCAGGCGCAGAAAATCAACCTCCCGTTCAAGTTTCGGAAAAGCCACAACACTGAACTGAACCGCTTTCACAACCAAATTATAGCCAAATTCATAACTCTTAGCAATATCTAACTTTAACATCATTGGCGATAAGAGATTATATATTTACCCCCGGGGTCACTCCCCCGGTGGTATCAGATTCTTGCTAAGTTGCGAAAATATAATTGCTAACACAACCTTAACCAACAGGAATTTGTTTGTTTTTATGGATAATTCCGACTTATTCGGAAAAAAGTTCAGTCAATTCGGATTTTTCTGATTTTCTCCTCTTCAAGAGGGGCAACATTAAAGGTGCGGTCATCACACCGAATTTGCACCTGTCCCAGGTGTTTGCCATCAGAGTAGCGGGCACAAAGCCGGGCTGCGGTTTCAATATCATCAATGGCATCGGATTTTATCACCAAGACCAACGGTCCGGCAACATCAACCGGCTCTAAAATTGCATCATCCTTTGTAGCGAGGTTATAAAGAGCCCGATTCTCCCTCTCATTCCTGCCAACAACAGCCTTCTTACCAGAAGGCAGCCGGAAATGTCTCCCAATGCGCAGTATCTTTATATCCCTGACCGTTTCCTCATTATGCCCGAACGCCTCCTTAAGCCTTTGAGAAAATGTCTTATCGGTTAAAAGGCAGCCACCAGCAGGATTGGGATAGTCCCTGATGCCATATTTTTCAACAAGGGCAATCTGCGGTTTCCTTGATCTTCCTTGAAAAGAAAGCAGCTTTTCCCTATCAATCACACCCTCTGTTTCCGGCAAGGTCGGCTCAAGCAGCCGGGCAGAAAGCGGGCGCAAAAGCCTGCCTTCAAGCCCGGAAATTTTTTCTATCAGTTTCATTGCCTGCAGATTTTGGGACAATGGACGCTGACCCAAAACCTCGCCAGAAAAGACAAAGTCGGCATCAACCTGTTCCATAAACCTTTTTGCCAACTTCAAGGTAAAGATGCGGCAGTCAACGCAGGGGTTCATACCCGCGCCATAGCCATATTTTGGCTTTTTCACCATCTGGATGTACTCCTCCCGCAAGGGTATGATTTTAAGCGGAATGCCCAATTGCTCTGCTGCCTTACGCACAGGGTAACGAGCAGAAGACTTGGGAAACGGGTGAAAGGGGTTAAGAAAGTGGAGTGCAATAACATCAACCTTCTGCTCAAGGATGAGCCGGCAGGCAAGGATTGAGTCCAGGCCCCCGGAAAACATACACACCGCCTTTGGCATATCTCTATTTTAAAACCTGATACCGATAAGGCAACTCTGCCCAATTGGCTCAGAAAATGCAAGGTTGACAGTTGTGAACTCGCGGTTATGATAAAAAATAAGAAGATAAGGAGTCAAAATGAGAAGAATTGTTGAATGTGTTCCCAATTTCAGTGAAGGCAGAAGACCTGAGGTAATTGAGCGCATCGTTGGTGCCATCAGGTCGGTTACCGGCGTTACCCTTTTGGACCAGGAGATGAACCCTGACCACAACCGGGCGGTAATAAGTTTTGTGGGTGAGCCCGAGGCGGTTCTGGAGGCGGCATTTCGTGCCACCAGGACCGCTGCCGAACTTATTGACCTGACCAAGCATCAGGGTGAGCATCCCCGCATCGGCGCCACCGATGTGGTGCCTTTTGTACCCATCTCTGGGGTAACCCAGGCAGAATGCATTGAACTTGCCAAGAGGTTGGGAAAGAGAATTGCCGACGAACTTTCCATCCCGGTTTATCTCTATGAACTGGCAGCAACCAGACCTGACCGTCAGGACCTGGCGAACATCCGTAAAGGGGAGTTTGAGGGTTTGCGTGAGGCGATTAAGACCGACCCTGACCGGGCACCAGATTTTGGCAGACCTGAACTCCATCCCACTGCCGGTGCTACGGTTGTTGGGGTGCGTGCGCCCTTGATCGCCTATAACATCAACCTGTCCACACCGGATGTGAAGATTGCGGAAAAGATTGCCAAGGCAATCAGGTTCAGGAGTGGTGGGTTCAGGTATGTGAAGGCGCTGGGCTTTGAACTTAAGGAGAAAAACTGCGCCCAGGTCTCGATCAATATGACCGACTACACGAAGACACCACTTTATCGGGTTTTCGAAACGGTGAAAAGGGAGGCGCAGCGCTATGGTGTGGGAGTGGTGGAATCGGAGATTGTTGGCTTGGTGCCCCAGGCGGCGCTGATTGACTGCGCCCAGTTCTATCTCCAGTTGAACGGCTTCAAGAAGGAGCAGATTCTTGAGAACCGGCTTATGCCGGCGCAGGGGCTACCCGACTTTCTCAACGAACTCGCCTCTGCTGCCCCGGTTCCAGGTGGAGGAAGTGCCGCGGCACTGAACGGCGCAATTGGCACCGCCCTGATGACGATGGTGGCAAACCTGACTATCGGCAAGAAGGGCTATGAGGAGTTTGAAGAGGAGTTGAAGGCGGTCAAGGAAAAACTGATTCCAAGACGGGAGCGCTTTCTCAGCCTGATGGACGAGGATGCCAGTTCGTTCAAGGAGGTGATGGCGGCTTACAAACTGCCAAAGATGACCGAAATGGAGCGGCAGGAAAGGGAAAGGGCAATAAGCGAGGCGCTGAAAAAGGCGGCAGAGGTTCCCTTTCGAACAATGGAACTGGCACTGGACACATTGAGGTTGTGCAAGCCGGTGGTGGAGTTTGGCAACAAGAGTTCAATCAGTGATGCCGGTGTGGCAACGCTAAACCTTGACGCCGCCTTCAAAGGGGCGCGGCTGAATGTCTTAATCAACCTCGGCGGCATCAAGGATAATCAGTTTGTTCAGGAGAAGCGGGAGATGGTTGATGAACTCTCCGCAGAAATGGCAGGACTGGTTGAGGAATATCTCAGGATTGTAACCACGAGGATGGGATAGGGCGTTATTAATAAAATTCCAGGGGAAATGAAAAGTCGCCCAAACACCGCTGAGGTGGACCTGCACATCCACACCCTGTTTTCTGATGGGCTCTTTACGCCTGAACAGGTGGTTATGGAGGCAAAACGCAAGGGGATTAGTGCGATTGCCATCACCGACCATGATTCGGTTGATGGTATTGAGCGGGCAAAGGGAGAGGGCAAGAAGGCGGGGATTGAGGTTGTGCCCGGCGTGGAGATGAGTTGCTATGTCAATGGCACCGATGTCCATATCCTTGGTTATTATATTGATTATTACGATGAGGAGGTGTTGAATTTCTTTGCCCGGGTGCGCGCCAGCCGCCTAAAACGGGCAGAACAGATGGTGGCGAAACTGAACGAGTTGAGTGGAGGTCGGTGGCAGGTGAGCACCGCACGGGTCAAGGAACTGGCAGGCGCGGGCGCGATTGGCAGACCGCACATCGCTCAGGCCCTGGTTGAGGTAGGGGCGGTCCAGAACATCGGCGAGGCTTTTGAGCGCTACATCGGCTATGACGGTCCGGCTTACTTTCCCAAGATGCGCCTGACACCACTGGCAGCAGTGGATTTTATTCACCGCGCCGGTGGAATAGCGGTTATCGCCCATCCTGCCACCTATGGCAACGACGGTCTGCTCTACACGGTGATTGCCGCCGGTGTTGACGGGATAGAGGTCTGGCATCCAGAACACAACCAGCGCCAGGTTGACCATTACCTGGAGATGGCAGAAAAGAACCGGTTACTTGTCACCGGTGGCAGTGATTGCCATGGTGGCAGGAAGTTCGGCAGGGTCTATCTCGGCGATATCAGGTTGCCCTATCAGTACCTTGCCGCACTCAAACGAAAGGCAAGGCAAGGATGATGCCGCTTTTGTTGGCTTTTTCCCTACTCGCACAGTTTCAGATTGCCCGGCTGAAGTATTCTGGCGGCGGAGACTGGTACAACGACCCAGAAATAATTCCCAACCTCTGCAAGGAGTTAAATAAACGGACAAACATCACCGCTTTGACCGATGAGGCGCAGGTGAGCCTTTTGGATGAAAAACTTTACAACTATCCTTTTCTTTTTATGACCGGTCATGGCAATATCAGTTTCTCAGATGAGGAGGTGCGCCGGTTGCGCGGTTTTCTTGAGCGGGGTGGCTTTCTTTATGCGGATGATGACTATGGAATGGATGAATCCTTTCGCCGGGAGATGAAAAAGGTGTTTCCCAATGCGGAACTGGTTGAACTGCCAATTGACCATCCAATTTATCACTCCTTTTATCACTTTCCTCAGGGTCTGCCGAAGATTCACGAGCATTACGAAGGTCCGCCCAAAGGTTATGGGATTTTTATTGGTGGCAGGATGGCTGTTTTTTACACCTATAACTCCAACATCTCTGACGGCTGGACCGACCGCTACAACGACCCGCCGGAAAAGCGGGAGGAGGCAATCAGAATGGGCATCAACATCATCGTCTATTTTCTTACCCGCTGAATATTTTCTGCAGGAATTGACAGATTTATTCATTAGATTTTCCCTATGTGCAGTAAGGAGCAGGGCTGTATCCAACTCATTGCCAAAGCGGTCCGAGCCCTTGGTGGCACAGAAAAGGTCAAATCCTAAGTGTATATATAACTACACATTTCTCTCCCGCCATTTTGTTTTAAGTCTCGTAATAACGATACTTAACGGAAAACAACCTTTGCAGGGTAATAATCCCCCGCTCAATTTGGTCCTAATCTAAGTTCTCCAATCCTTGCGCTCTTGACCCCCGAAGGCAATCGCCTATAATTATCTTTCCAATGGCAGGTGATGTAATAGCAATTCGCGGGGCAAGAGAGCACAACCTCAAGAATATCAACCTTGATATCCCGAGGAATAAACTGGTGGTGATTACCGGTATCTCCGGTTCAGGCAAATCCTCATTGGCGTTTGATACGATTTACGCTGAGGGTCAGCGCCGGTATATTGAGTCTTTGTCCACCTATGCCCGGCAGTTTTTGGGGATGCTGGAAAAGCCGGACTGCGACCAGATTACCGGGCTTTCACCCGCGATTGCGATTGAGCAACGGACAAGCGCGCGCAATCCGCGTTCAACGGTCGGCACCACCACCGAAATCTATGACTATCTCCGGCTCTTATTTGCCCGGATTGGCAAGCCCTTCTGTCCGAAGTGCAACAAGCCGATAAGCTCTCAGACCACTGACCAGATTGTTGACAACTTGCTTTCTATCCCTGCAGGGACAAACATCGTGATTCTTGCCCCTTTGATCCGGGGGAGAAAGGGGGAGTATCGCGAACTCCTTTCACAGGCAAAGCGCCGGGGCTATATCCGTGTCAGGGTTGACGGCAAGATTTACGAGATTGAAGAAGTACCGCTATTAGAGAAATATAAAAAGCACAATATTGAACTGGTGATAGACCGGCTCAGCATCAAGGAGGAGATGCGCAAAAGGATTGCGGATTCGGTGGAACTGGCGCTGAAGGAGGGTAATGGACTTTGTATTGTTGCTTTGGGTGGGGCAAAGAATGAGGAGATGGTCTTCTCGGCGGCATTTGCCTGTCCGGATTGCGGCTTTTCCTTTGAAGAGATTTCACCAAGGCTTTTTTCCTTTAATTCACCCTATGGCGCCTGCCCAAAATGCCATGGTTTGGGAACAAGGATGGAGATTGACCCTGACCGGCTGATTGCTAACCCCAGCCTTTCTATCCTTGATGGTGCGATTGCACCCTGGGGCGAGGTCAGGGAGAAAAGCGGCTGGTTTTTAGGGAAGTTAGAGAGTCTGAGCAGAAAATACCGCTTTCGGCTGGACACCCCTTGGAAGGATTTGCCTGCACCTGCACGCAGGGCAATCCTGTATGGAACCGAAGAGGAGTTGCAGTTCAAATATGAAAATGATAAATGGGAATACTCCTGGGAGGACCGCTATGAAGGGCTGATCCCCTATCTTGAGCGCACATATAAGGAAACCGAATCCGACTCGCGCCGGGAATGGGTGGAAAGGTTTATGTCGGTCCTGCCCTGCCCCAAATGCTCGGGGACAAGGCTCAAACCCGAGGCGCTGGCGGTCAAGATTGCCGGACTCTCTATCGCTGATGTCTGCCGCTTTTCGGTAAAGGAGGCGCTGAATTTTTTCAACGAGTTACAGTTGAGTCCAAAGGAGGAGGCAATCGCCCGCGAGGTCATCAAAGAACTGCGCCGGCGCCTCGGTTTTATGCGTGCGGTTGGGCTTGACTACCTCACCCTTGACCGGACAACCGAAAGTTTAGGGGGAGGAGAGGCGCAACGGGTGCGGCTGGCGACTCAGATTGGTTCTGGTCTTGTAGGTGTGGTCTACATCCTTGATGAACCTTCAATTGGCTTGCACCAGAGGGACAACCGCAAGCTCTTGGCAACCCTTAAGGGTCTGCGTGATTTGGGCAATACCGTCATAGTGGTTGAGCATGATGAGGAGACAATTCTTGAGGCGGACTGGGTGATTGACTTGGGTCCTGGTGCGGGTGCTGATGGCGGCAGGGTTGTAGCCCAGGGTACGCCGGCTGATATCAAAGCCTGCCCGGATTCACTTACCGGTGCCTATCTTGCTAAAAGAAAAATGATTGATTTGCCGGCAGAACGGCGCAAGCCACAATTTGGTTATTTGACCATCGAAGGGTGCCGGGAGAACAACCTCAAAGGGATTGATGTCAAAATTCCCTTAGGTTTGTTTGTCTGCATCACTGGTGTATCTGGCTCGGGCAAAAGCACCCTCGTGAACGACATTCTCTACCGGGCGCTGGCGCGCCATTTCTACGGCTCACTCGAAAAACCGGGCGCACATCGCCGCATCATCGGGTTGGAAATGATTGATAAGGTCATCAATATTGACCAGTCTCCTATCGGGAGGACGCCGAGGTCAAATCCCGCAACCTATACCAATGCCTTTACGCCGATTCGCGAACTCTTTGCCAAAACCAAAGAGGCGCGGATGCGTGGGTATAAGCCCGGTAGGTTTTCATTTAATGTGCGCGGGGGCAGGTGTGAGGCGTGCGCGGGTGATGGTATCATTCGCGTGGAGATGCACTTTCTCCCTGATGTCTATGTCACCTGCGATGTCTGCAAGGGAAAACGCTACAACCGTGAGACCCTTGATGTCAAATACAAGGGAAAGACAATCAGTGAGGTCCTGGAGATGAGTGTCGATGAGGCTTACGACTTTTTCACCAATGTACCGGCGATTGAGAGAAAGCTGCGACTTTTAAAGGATGTCGGCTTAGGTTATATCAAGTTAGGTCAGCCCGCCCCAACCCTCTCAGGGGGCGAGGCACAGCGAATTAAACTGGCACGTGAACTTGCCAAGATTGGCACAGGCAAAACCATTTATCTCCTTGACGAACCAACAACCGGTCTCCATTTTGAGGATGTGCGGCTTCTTCTGGGTGTGCTTAACCGCTTGGTTGACAAAAGAAATACTGTGGTGGTGATTGAGCACAACCTTGAGGTGATAAAATGTGCAGACTGGATTATTGACCTTGGTCCCGAAGGTGGTGATGGAGGTGGTGAGGTGGTTTGTGCTGGTCCCCCAGAAGAGGTTGCGCGTTGTCCTAACTCCTGGACGGGCAAGTTCTTAAAACCCTTATTGCGGCGGGACTCTAAATAACGCCATTCCCACCAAGGTTCTGGCATATTCTCTCTATCCGCAGAGCGGCACCCGTTTCCGTATCGATGTCGACAACAACCCCGTTGATTCTAATGTCCTCAGTGGCGGGCTGGAGCCGAATTGGCACCATCTCCACCAGCCGGCGGATAGAAAGGTCCTTTCTCATCCCCAAAACTGAGTCAAACGCACCGCACATTCCGACATCGGTAATATAAGCGCTGCCTCGAGGCAAAATCCTTTCGTCCGCAGTCTGGATATGGGTGTGGGTACCCAAAATTGCGGAAACCTTCCCGTCGAGAAACCAACCCATCCCTTGCTTTTCTGCGGTTGCCTCAGCATGAAAGTCAACGATGATAAGACGGGTGGTTTTATTCAGTTCTTCAAGTAGTGATTGTACGCGCTGAAATGGGCAATCAATTGGCTTCATAAACACCCTGCCCAAAAGGTTGATTACGCCAATAACAACCTCTTGATTCTCTTCCCCAGGTAATCGGTAAACTCCCCAGCCCCTGCCTGGCGCGGGCAGTGGATAGTTCAGTGGTCTTAAGATGCGGGGTTCGGTATCAAGGTATTCCCATACCTCCTTGCGGTCAAAGGCGTGATCACCGGTGGTGATACAATCAGCACCGGCAGAGAATATTTCCTGAGCCAGGCGAGGGGTGATACCGAAACCGCCAGCGGCATTTTCGCCATTCACTATGCAAAAATCAGGCTTTAGTCCCTCTTTGAGTTTAGGCAATAAATACCGCAAGGCATGGCGACCAGGCTCGGCACAGATATCGCCTAAAAAGAGAACCCGTTTAATGGGCATAGGTCACAGCCCGAGTCTCACGGATCACCATCACTTTGATTTGACCAGGGTATTTGAGTTCGGATTCAATCTGGCTGGCAATCCTGGCAGCCAGTTCTGATGCCTCCTGGTCAGAGATTTTATTAGGTTCAACCAGCACCCTAATCTCTCTCCCAGCCTGGACCGCATAAGCCCGCTCAACACCTTCAAAGGAGGCAGCAATTGCCTCGAGACTTTCAATTCTCTTGATGTAGGTCTCAAAACTCTCACGCCTTGCGCCAGGACGGGCGCCAGAGACGCTGTCAGCCGCGGCAACGAGAAAGGCATATGGTGAATCCATTGTTGCCTCCTCGTGATGGGCGGCGATGGCGTTGATTATGACCTCTTGCTCTCCATAGCGCCGAGCAAGTTCTGCGCCAATCTCTGCGTGAGTGCCTTCAAATGTCTGGTCAGTTGCCTTACCGATGTCATGGAGAAGACCCGCACGCCGGGCAATTGCCGCATCAAGCTCGAGTTCCTGTGCCATCAGGGATGCGAGATAGGCAACCTCCCGACTATGAAGAAGGACATTCTGCCCATAACTGGTTCGATAACGCAACCTTCCTAAGAGTTTGACCATCTCTGGATGGAGACCGATGATGCCCATCTCCAAGATCACCTCTTCACCAGTTGATTTAATCAGCTGCTCCATCTCCTCTTGCGTGCGGGTAACAACCTCTTCGATGCGTGCTGGATGAATTCTCCCGTCCGTTACAAGTTTTTCCATTGCCAGCCGGGCAATCTCGCGGCGCACCGGGTCAAAACCAGAGATGATGATCGCCCCGGGTGTGTCGTCAATCATAACCTCAACACCGGTGAGGGTTTCAAATG
>JBDRUF010000002.1:0-37318 GCA_039801245.1 candidate division WOR-3 bacterium | reverse complement strand
ATGTCCGGATGTTTATGCCCACTCTACCGATAATCCTACCTTTAAGTTCGTCTGACGGCAGGTTAACAACTGAAACGGTTGTTTCCGCGGTATGGGAAATCGCGCAGCGCTGGATTGCCGCGGCAATTACCTCCCGCGCCTCGGCTTCAGCCCGTGCCTTTGCCTCTTCCTTGATTTCACGCATCAACTTTGCGGCTTCGAGTCGGGCTTCATTTTCAAGGTTACGGAGAAGCTCCCTTCGCGCCTCTTCTGAAGAAAGGTTGGCAATCCGTTCGAGGCGGCTGTTCTCCTGTTCAATCAGCTGGTCAACCCGCTCCATCTTTGCGCGAATGAGCTTTTCCTTCGCCGCCAGTTCCCGGTCTTTTTTAATAAGGTCTGCCTCCTTCTGCGTTAAAACCCCTTCACGGCGCGAGAGAAACGCCTCTCTTTCGGCAAGTTTCTGTTCTATCCGTTCCAGTTCCCGACGGGTGGCAGCGGTCTGTGCCTCAAACTTCAATCTTTCCCGTTCCCATTCCTTATTTATTCGCTCTTCTGCCTCCCGCTGAGTTTCTTCAGCCCTTTTCTTTGCTTCGGCAACTATTGCCACGGCATCCGCCTCCCGTGCCGCTAAAAATTTGCGCGCCGTCCGCCGGCTTGCTGCGATTCCAACCCAAAAACCTAAAATACCCAAGGCCATCATTATTACGATGGCAATAACAAAATAAGCGATATTCCATTCCATCATTGCCTCCTTAGAGAAAATAAAACCCTGCAGGTGTCGTGTAGTGCAGTCTCTGAACCCGTATATCAGGTGGGAGCCTCAGAGCGGCTTCGCGTCGCCCTCATCGGGCATCACTCCACCGTTCTATAGTGGCCCCCGTTAAACGGGTGTTGGCTCAAGACTCAGCCACTATCACGGACACTGCAGGGAGCCTAAACAACCCCTTCCAATTTTTCAATGAGCGCGCCAACCCGACGGCAAATCCACTCGGTGGCTGCCTTTTTCTCCTGGAGCGACTCGTCAACCAGATTCAGACATGCCAAAACCGCGGTTTTGGCGGTGGCAGGTTGATGATACTGCTCACTAATCTGCCTCATCTTCTGGTCCACAATTTCTGCAACTTTCAAAACATATTCGCCGTCTTGGTCGGCTTTAACATTGTATTCACTGCCAAAGACTTTAACAACAAAACTCTGCATAGGCTCCCGTTTATTGAATTTTATAGAAGTGTCTCGATTTTGTCAATAATTGTGTTTAACATTCTCACCGCCTCCCCGCGCAGTTTTTCCTCCTCGGAGAGCCTCTCCTCTAACCGCCGCTTTTCCTCTTTCAGCCGCTGGATTAACCCCAGCGCCGCATCAATCTTTTCCTCGAGGAGGTTGAACTGCTCAATGAGCACCTTATCCGGTTGGTAACCCGCCTTCATATCAATGTTCAATCAGGCGCAAACCCGGAATCACCTGAAACCAGGACTCAATCTCTACGGTGGCATTGGCGCCATTCACCCGTATGACCTTAATCAGCGCGTAATGGTCATCTGCGGTTGTATATACGCCAAAATAAGCCGGCAGTGAGGTATGGGGTATGGTGCTATAGTTAAAGTAACGAGTGGAGTCAATCTTGGGCAAGGGTGCATTTTCATCTAACAGCGGATCGGTGAACCCACTCTTGCGCCAACTACCGGTAGGCACAACACCAGAAGGGTCTGAAGGTCCCATTGTCGGGCTGGCAATACGATAGGGCAGGCTTGAACCGGTGGTGAAGTCGGTGATGTAAAAGGCAACCTTGGGGGCATTGGCGGTGTCGCGCATTGAGTAACTGCGGGCAAACCCCGAGTCAATGTCCCAGCCATATCCGGCATTGCCGGTGCCGTCAAGCTCAGAGATTATTTGGGCTTCGGTATGAACCGGGATGGTTGTGACCGTATCCGATTTATACTCCTTGCCGGCAAAGACCGCCGAGACCAGATACCTCCCGGTCCTGCCTTGTGGGTTGTGGACAAAAGTATTGGCACTGGTGTCGCCGATAATTGTAAAAACCGATTCATTGACCGGGCAGAAATAGATAAGAAAACTGTCAGGCACACCTGCTGCCGGTGTCGTCCACACAAGTTGGACAGTTGAATCGGTGGCAGCGGCAACCTGAAGATTTCCAGGTGGACCGCCGATAACACCGCAGCCGATAAATAAAACAACGCCGGCAACCGCGCTGAGTAAACAAAACAGATAAAAGTCAGATTTCATAAGCTCCTCCTAAATTTTTTACTAAATCAGGCTAACTATAGAATCCCCTCCTGTCAACTTTGGATAAAAGAAAAAGCCCCCGAAAAACGGGGGCTCCAAAAGTGGGGTTAGGCTTTAGTGCTGGATTAACCGCAACCCTTTAACCAGCTGGAACCAACCAGAGACCTGATAGGTCTTGTCGCCAGCGTTGAAACCGTCAAGTTTTGCCAGCGCATAATAGCCATCCTGAGTATAGATAGCCGCAAGGAAAGGTGTCTGGGTAATGTCCTGATAATTGGCATAGACATTGGGATTATGAGCAGGTAGAGGTGCAGTCTCGCTTGTCAAAGGTCCGGCAATCGCATTCACACGCCAAGAGCCCGCAGGTACAACATTCCCAGGGTCGGTCGGCCCCATGTCAGGGCTGGCAATTGAATAAGTGGAGGTCTGGAAGTCGGTGATGTAGAAGTCAACATTTGCCGCATTTGCCGCCTGCGTCATTGAGTAGGTAGCGCCTGTGCCATTGGTCCGGCTCCAGCCATATCCGGAGTTGCCCGCCGCGTTGAGTTCAGCCACCGTCAATGCTGAGGTGGCAATCGGCACAGTGGAAACGGTTGTCAGGCTTGGGTACTCCTGCGAGCCGAACTGGGCGGCAACCTTATAGGTCCCGGTTTTGCCATTGGGATTATGGACATAAGAGGTGGTAGTAACATTGTTGGCAACCATCACAAAGTCTGCAGCATCAACCGCCTTGAAATAGACGATGTATTTGTCCGGTGTTCCTTCTGCGGGCGCACTCCAGGTGAGTTTAACAGTTGAGTCGGAATCAGCAACAACCGCAAGACCGGTTGGTGCGCCACCGACGATATTACTGCAGTCAGAGCCAATCGAAATGACACCCAGAACTACCCAGGCGAGGATAGTTAGAACAGGCAGTAGCCTTTTCATTTCCTCCTCCTTTCTTTTAACGGCCCACTTTAGGTGGTTTACCAGAGGGTTGAGGTGCCGGCTTGGGCTGAGGTGCCGGTTCGGGTGCCTTCACCGACTCTGCCGGTGCCTTAACCGACTCTGCCGGTGTCACAGCCGCAGATTCCGGCGGCGGCACCGTTAAGGTGCTTTCAGCCTTTGTCGGCTTTGCCTTTTCCTCTGTCTTTTTGCTCGGACAGCCGAGCGCGAAAATCAGTGCGACGATTGCACAAGCGGCGATTAGTTTTTTCACGAATTCCTCCTTTTTTGACTTTTATTCCTTTTAGCGGAACCAGAGCGCCGCAATGACCTCTGCTTCCGCCACATAAAACCAAGAGCCTCCAAACTTACTCATCTAATTTTACCCCCCCTCCCCTCCTTGTCAAGCATTTTATTTCCATCACCCCCTCCCAAAAACTCAACCATCTTACTATCCCCTACCTCTCCCGGTTTAGAACAACTGCACCAGTGCCCAATTTAGGTGAAAATTGGGTTAAGGCACGAACTGACAATTACTTAAGATTCTTAGCCTCTTGTTTTTTTCCTTCAAAGGGTAGGTCCTCCCCACCCCTCCCCCTCCTATCTCGCTCTGGGGATGAAAACTGGGTTTCTCTCCAATCGCTCCCTTTGGCTTTTGTATAAGAACCGGCTAAAAGGGATTGGTGGGCGAATTTTTTTATCTGTTCTTGACCAGAGCAGGGTTTGCGGTTAGACTGGTAGAGAAGATGAAAAAGACCGGATTTCTCTTATTATCGTTTTGCTTGAGTTTCCCGTTTGCCCAGGTGCCTTTGCCGTCCGCACCGGACTGGATTTCGCTTGACCGGGACTATTCAACCGGTGGCAGTTTCGCGGATGTGAATGGCGACGGTTATCTGGATTTTTTAATCTCCAATGGCAATGATATGGCTTATGACCGCAATGCGGTTTATCTGAATAACACCGGGGTTTTGGAGACAAATGCATCCTGGCGCTCTATTGACTCCGGCTATTTCGGGCACTGCTATAGCGGTGATGTCAATAATGACGGTTTACCTGACTTTGCGGTTGCCTATCTCGGTTATTTTATGACCGGCGAGTTGAAGGTGCGCCTTTATCTTAACAGCGACTCAGGGCTTGAACCCCAACCCTTTTGGGTTGCGGCTGACAGGCACTCATCTTTTGACTGCTGTTTGGGTGATGTTGACCTTGATGGTGACCTTGACCTTGCCATCTCTGCGGGTGATGCCTATACCAACAATTATGACCGTGCCCGCATCTATCAGAATAACGGCGGTGTTTTTGACAGTCTGCCCTTTTGGTCGGCAACCGACAGCGTGCCTTCCGATGCCATCAGGTTCTGCGATATTGACAATGATGGTGATTTGGATTTGTTTGTCGGTCAGCGCCGAAAGGTGTCAATGTATCGCAATAACGATGGCGTCTTGGAGACAAGCCCTTCCTGGGTTGCGCGGCAGGGGGTTGGCTGGGTTTTGCGGCTTGACTTTGGTGACTACGACCAGGACGGGTTTTTTGATTTGGCGGTGGCGAGCAATGACCAGCTGGGTGACCCGAATGGTATCAAGGTTTTTCACAATGATAACGGCACTTTGGATACCATTGCCACCTTCAATATGCAGCGCCGCGGCACAAATCTTTACTCCTCATGCGTTGCCTGGGGCGATGTCAATGGCGATGGCTATTTAGACCTGGCTGCTGGCGGCTGGTGGCGACCTGCGGTTGTTTATCTTAACAATGCCGGTGTCCTGGAGACCTTGCCCTCCTGGTCCTGGTCGCCGCCCAATCCCCAGCGCTTGGTCTGCGAGGCTTTAATATGGACCGATGTTGATAACAGCCATCTGAGCGAGGTTGTTGAGGCTCATAACGGTGATGGCAGACGCAAACTTTTTTATCTGCACAGGCGACCGGTGCAGTTTTTGGACAGTGTCAAGGTGAATGGCGAGCGCAAGGGTTATCAAGATTTCTGTTTTGACCCTTTGGCAGGCTGGGTCTCATTTGCCCAGGCACCAGATTCCGGAACCGGTAATGTTGTATTTTACTATCGCTATTCCGACCATCCTGACCTTGCGGTAACAAACTGGGACACCCTTGGCGGCAATCTGGTCTTTCTCAATACCACGCCGGCGGGCATTTCCGCGGCTATGCCCCCAAAGGTTTACAGGCATTTCCGGGTGAGCCCGAATCCGAGTGCGGGTTTGATGAATTTCAGTTTCAGCAGAGGAGAAATTGAGCCAATGATGGCAGGGATTTATGCCCAGGATGGCAGGCTGGTGCGGAAAATAAACTTGAAAGGAGCGGGATTTGTCTGGGACGGGAGGGATGAGCAGGGCGAGGTTCTACCGCAAGGGGTTTATGTCTTGAAGGCAGACGGGTTTGCCCCAGCAAAACTGATAAGAGTAAAAGCGAGGTAAAATTGGCAAAAGAGGATAGCATTCAGGGTGAACTTCTCAACCGGCTGGCACATTATGGCAGGGTTTATCTCTTGGAGAAGGTGAAGTCAACCAACGATTATGCCTTTACCCTTGCCGAACAGAAGGAGCCGGCGATTGTGGTGGCGCACAGACAGACAAAGGGCAGGGGCAGGTTCAGAAGGCGCTGGTTTGCGGATGAAAACAGCCTTATCTTTTCTGTTCTTTTCTTTCCTAAGCCAGGCTTTACGGGCGCGGGTCTCATCACCCACATTGCCGGTCTTGCCCTTTGCCGGGCGATTGAACAGGCGGCGGGTGTAAAGGAGCCAATGCCGCTTTTGCGCTGGCCAAATGATGTCATTATTCGTGACAAAAAGGTTGCCGGCGTTCTTTCTGAGCAGCGTCGGGATGCGGTGGTTGTGGGTATCGGTGTCAATGTTAATCAGACCGGCATGCCCGAGAATCTGCTCGATGCGGGCTCCTTGTATCTTGCCTATGGCAAAGGTTTTGACCGGTTTGTGCTCTTAGACCTTTTCCTGCTCGAATTTTTTCAAATGGTAAATGAAGTCTACAAGGGAAATGTTAAGGAAATCTGGGAAGAAATTAAGAAAAGGTCAAGCATCCTGCATCAGCGGGTTGAAATCAGAACGCTCTTGCGGAAATATATCGGCACGGTCATTGACATCGATGACGAAGGAAAAGTTGTTTTACGCACCGATGCCGGCAGGCTGGTGGTGTTCAATGCGGGTCAGGTGAGGAGGCTGCGCTGATTCTCACGGTTCTTATCGGCAACAGCCGGACAAGATTCGTCTGGTTTGATAACCAAGGGATTGTAAGGCGCATGATTGTGCCCACTACCAAAGTGATTGAGTCTCTTGAGCGGCTGCGATTGACAAAGGATACGAGAGGTGCGGCAGTGGCTTCGGTTGTGCCGAAACTGACCCTACCGGTTTATCGCCGGCTTTGCCAAGAGACACCGACCTTGCTCGTTGGTGCCACCACCAAGACACCGCTCAGGTTTCACTATGACCGGCGCGCCCTTGGAGCGGACAGGGTGTGTGTGGCTGTCGGAGCATACACCCTTTACAAAAAAAATTTAATTATCATTGATTTCGGTACAGCGATAACCTTTAATATCGTGAAGAGGAACGGCGATTTTCTTGGTGGTCCCATCCTTCCAGGTGCGGAGATGCTGCTCTCCTGTCTTGCTGAGAAAACCGCCAGACTGCCAAGGGTGGGGTTTTTGGCATCCAATAAGGTGATTTGCCGAACAACCAAACCGGCAATTCAGACAGGGGTTTTTAATCTCCTCCGTAGTGGACTAAATGACATCATCAAAAGAATCTGCATTGAAACCGGAGAAAGTTATTTTGTTGTGGCCACCGGCGGGCTGGCACAAAGGTTCGGATGCCATTTACGCTCCATCAAGGTCGTTGATGAAGACCTTGGTTCAAAGGGTCTTAGAGAAATTTTTTATCTTAATAAGGAGGTTAGATGATTAAGACCGGTGTATTTATTGATGTTCAGAATGTTCAAGAGACATTTGAGCGGCAGGGCAAGGAGGTTCGTTATGATGCGGTTATCCGGCACATCATTACCACCGGCTCGAGAGAAAAGGAGAACTGCAAGTTTGTCGCATTTGTGCCCTACCGCCGGGATGACGAACGGCGGCAGCGGCTGATCGATGCGCTTTCATTTCAGGGTTATCGGGTTGTGGCTAAACCGGTGCGGGAGCGACCGGATGGCACCATCAAGGCAAATATGGACATTGAAATCACCCTTGAGATTCTCTCAATGAGCGACTGGCTGGATGAGATTGTGCTTGTTACCGGTGATGGGGACTTTGTCGCCTTGGTTGACTGGCTTTCCAAAAGGGGGAAAAGAGTGGTGACAATCGGTCTCGGACGAGGCTATACTTCGGTGGAACTCATTCGCGCCTGCGATGAGTACATTAACCTGGATGAGATTGAGGGTGCGGTGAAACCACAGTTTCCCGGGCGGGAAGAGGAACAGCCATTGGTATTGTGAATGGCGCCTTTTTAGGGCTGGAAACGAGCGGACGTACAACCGGACTGGCATTGGTTAAGGATAAAAGGGTTGTTTGGGAAAAAAGGACCCCTAACGAGGTAAGTCATAATGAGAGTCTTTTGCCGCTAATTGACACCGCTTTTGCTCAGACGGAAATAAAACTGAACGAACTTACCGGCATCTGTCTGACCATCGGACCGGGAATGTTCACCTCGTTGCGCGTGGGATTAAGTGTCACCAAGGGTCTGGCAGTGGCACGAGGGCTTTTGGTTAAGGGTATCAATACCCTAAGGGCACTAAGTTTTACCGCGGAAACGGAAAGGGGAAATCAATTGGTCCTATCACTGATTGATGCACGCAAAGGCGAGGTCTACGCCGGGCTATATCAGGGTGGGGAAGCAATTATTGCACCAAAGGTTGTCAGTCCTGAAGGGTTAGCCAGGTTACTTGGTCAGACAAATTTGTCCAGCAATAGTCTAGTGATTGCTGGTGATGGTGCCGAGCTGGCAGAACCAGTATTGAAAAAGGCGGGGTATCATATTGACAGAATCGGAATTACCTTTCCTTCTCCAGTCGCTGTCATTCGCCTTGGCATTGATTTGTTAGTAAAAGAAGGCGGGGATGACATAACCAAGCTTGAGCCAACTTATCTCCGCCGGACCGATGCGGAATTAAAACGAGAGCCTCGGCAAAGCGATTCCTAAAAGCCGGTTACCAATTGAACTATTAAACCTTGATAACTCCAAATCTTCCTAAGCGTGTTGTATTGATAGCCAATCATAACCTTTAGATTATCACCCACCGGTTTCACTGTTAAGGCAGAAAGGACTCGGAATTGCTGTTGACCATCGGTGCTACGCATCCCTTCAAACCTCATCGCTGGTGCAATAACCCCAAATTCGTATGCTGCTTCTAATAAGCCAGCAGAGGTTGATATGTTCTGATAACGGCGATAAGCCACTTCTGCGGCAATGGTGAAGGATTTTTCCTGATAGACCGCCTCCCCGGCAAATCCGAGCCAGCGCACCGCCTCTGGATTAACCCAGCCGCAATAAGCACGGCCCCCGAGACTCAAATTGGCTGTGTTTACCGGTGTAAAGACCACCCGGGTAAAAACATCCTTGTTTGTGTTGTTATCTGTGCTGTTCGGACCGGTCCCATTCATGACCCCTGTCAAAAGACGCAAAGCGGACCCCACAACTTGCGCCTGCCAGTCCAATAAGATGCCGATATCACGGATGGTATTGGGTTTACTCATAATACCGTATAAAATTGAATACTCCTCCACCTTCAAGTATCTTTCGGGTGTTTCCGCTTCAAAACTCATCGGTATAGCAAACTGACCTGTTCGTAACGCAAAGCCTTTACCCAAATTGAAGTGGATGTAAAGGTCGCGGAGAGAAAGGTGAGAAAAATCAAACTCAATCTTAGCGGTAGTATTCTCCCTGATATCACCTGTTAAACTCAAGGTTCCGAGCCGCCAACGGAATTCAAAACCGTTATTTGACCAACCTTTGCTTCTTCCCTGATAAATAACCCCGTAACCAACAAAAAGCCCATCAATGCTAAGACGGCCAGGAACTAAATTCAACTCTCCCAATGCCATAGTTACCCAAAAAATTCCAATTAAAATTTTTTTCATTCCCTTTCTTCCATTTTTATTAAAAAGCTGGCGGAGGCGGGTAGGAATCGAACCTACCGGTCAGCAAATCGCCGACCATACGGATTTGAAGTCCGCCAGGCACACCAGCACCCATCCGCCTCCGCTTCTCTACCTAATGTTGCACAACAACCTTCTTTGTTATGCCACCTCTTGGTTGATCAAGGCACAAAAAATAAACGCCGGCAGGGAGGGGACGAACATCGAACTTGAAATGTGACTTTTCATTTCCACCAACTTCCAACTCCTTAACTAAGGCACCAGTCCGGTCATATATCTTGAGGAAAGTTTTTGGCGGAACCGGTCCATCCAATCTCACCAGCCCGAATGCCCTTACTGGGTTAGGTGTGACCGTCAGTTTCAATACCCTTAGTGTAATGTTTTCTTCTGCTATTCCAGAACTTTCCCGCCAGACAACTACTTCCTTCCAGATGGTATCATTTCCCCTTTTTTCGTCTTCGGGAAGATTAACCCAAGAGCAAACTGTTAGTAGCCCAACTGTATCGGCAAGGAATGGTCTGAACGATACCCGTTGCCGCATTCCCGGTGTCAGCACAACCCAGACAGAATCCCGGTACTCACCGGGCTGAACTGTCAGCCGCAGCCAGCAACTATCCTTATTAATTGACAGATTGGTGACCACCGCCTCTGGTTTCAGCGTATCCTCAATATAGAGTGATTCCGGCAGGATCAGCTCGCTCAAAGCAAAATCGTGAAGCACCTGAAACATCTTCAGGACAACGATGTCAATATCGGTGGAATCGCTATAACTTGTTCCGGCAAAAATCATCTGTCCGTCAGGCTGAACTGCGATTTTGTAGCCCCAATCCTCGTCGTGGCTGAACGGATTATCCCAGAGATAGGAATAAATGAGTGTGCCGGATGTATCATATTTTACAAAAGCAATGTCCTGCCAGGTGATGTCAGTTTCAGCAGTGCCGATGACCAAGACCTGACCGATGGAATCAACAGTCAAATCAGCACCCCCGTCTTCAAGATGGTCGGCATCAAAACGATGACTCCAGCGCACACCGCCGATAGCGCTGTAAGAAACGGTTGCGATGTCATAATCGGTAACATCATCAAGACTTGTTCCGGTAACAAAAACATTGCCCGACTGGTCAACTGCAACCGCACTGAGAAGGTCCTCATTGTTTGCCGGATAGCGATTGTATGTCCGTGCCCAGAGCGAATCGCCATTTCTTGAATATTTCATCGTGAAGTAATTGTAGTCCTGATTATCATCCCAGACGATACCACCAACAATTATCGTGTTTGTTACCGGGTCAAAAATAACCTTCATCCCGTAATCGTCACCCCACCAGGGCCAGTTATTCTTCCGGCGCAACCAAGCCTGGGTTCCATTCGGTCGATACTTGATGGTAACGATATCATAGTCGGTGTCATCATCATAACTGGTCCCAGTGACGTAAATATTATTGGAGTCATCGACACAGATTGAATAGGCAATATCTTCATCATTCTCTGGTGTCCGGTTGTAATAACGCACCCAAACCGTGTCGCCGTTTTCAGCATTGTAGCAGATTGTGCAGTAATCAATATTGTTAAAACTATCAGCACAATACCCAGTAACAATGACTCTGCCTAAACGGTCAAGCGCAATTGCATGGGCGGCGTCGTTACCGTTAAAAATACGGAACCAACTTCTCACCCAGACCAATTCCCCGCTGTTGGATAATTTCAATGTCACCATATCCTTGTCTGCCAATGTATCTGTCGTCCAGCCACAAACATAAACATTGCCAATACTATCCACCACCAGCGCTGAAGCTGAGTCATCCTCATGTGCCCTGCCATCGTATACTGTGTTCCACAAGACCACGCCGTCTGGGCTGAACTTCCGGACGAAGATGTCACCATAATTCCCACTGGTGATAATCATCCCAGTGACATAGACATTACCCGAGTCATCAACATACATATCTGAAAAGATATCCTCATTTCTTGTGCCACCATCAATTGACCGCAACCAAGCGGTATCCAGCTGACCAAAAACTACCTCAGGCATCAGCAAAAAGAATGCCGTTAGCAGACAAAATGCCTTCATTTCTACTCCTCTCATATAACATCTCTACATAAAAAACTTTACTGCCGAATGCCTTTAATGTCAACTCCTGATTGACGAAAGAAAAAGTTGACCTCGATTAATGTAATTTTATTATTTTTTAAAGGAGTTTTGTTATGAATAGATTCCTTGCCGTATTTATTCTTACCGTTACAACCGCCCTTTGTACTTGGTCACCAGTTGGACCTCAAGGGGGCCCGGTTTATTCCGGCACCATCAGTCAAACCGACCCCCCAGTAATCTACTTTGCGCCCTATGCGAGCTCCACGCGCCTTGTCAAGTCAACTGATGAAGGCAGAACCTGGGAGTTAACATCCGGTTCCCTGAGCGGTTATTGCATTGACATTCTTGTCCATCCCGAGAATCCAGACATCATCTATGCACCGGTGGGCTCCTATATCTATAAAAGTACCAATGGCGGTTCATCTTGGACAAGACTTTCAACCCCCACTAACAATTACTTTCGCAATATCGAGTTCAATCCTTTGAACTATGATGTAATCTATGCGGTTGGTTATAACTATTCGGGGAGTGTCTATCATACTGCGGTGGCGAGGTCGGATGATGCCGGTACCACCTGGAATCTCTTCATCTGCGACACATCTTCTACAACATCTTATGGCTATTCATTGGCGATTGATCCGATTGATACAGTGACAGTTTACGCCGGTGGTTATCGCAGCAGTGGTGCTACAATGGTTTATCGTTCAACCGACCGGGGTGAAACCTGGGAGGAGATTGGGCTGGGTGTTAATGGTTATTACCCTTATGCAATTTATATCAGCCCGATTGACCCTAACATCATCTTTGTCACCCCCTATTCCAGCGGCATCTATCGTTCCACCGACCGGGGCGCAACTTGGACAAGGACAGCAACAATTACTGGTATTTACCGAATGGCATCAGCCCAGGGGAACCCTGCGGTTATGTATGTGACAACCACCAGCACTGTTTATCGCAGTCAGGATACGGGCAAGACCTGGACAACAATCAGTAACGGACTATTAGGGACCCCTTATTTCTGCCTTCTCCCCAGCCCGACTGATACCGCTACCGTCTATCTCGGCACCAAGGCAGGGATGTTCGCTTCCAACGATTACGGCAACAATTGGATGCACATCACCACTAACTTTTCCTTTAACAAAATCAAGACCATCGCCCTTGCCAACGACGAGGGTACAATCTATGCCGAATGTCTTGACAATGCGGTCTTCAAGTCTACCGACAACGGCATCTCCTGGGAGAGATGTCCAGAGTTTCTTTCCTGCGGCAACATCTGCGCCCTTGCGGTCAACCCCTCTGACCCGCTGACTGTCTGGGCTTTGGAAGGTTCGGGTTGAGGCAACGCCGAGCTCTTCAGGAGCACAGACGGCGGGTCCGTCTGGACACAGATTGAGAGCTATTTGATTGATGGTGCCGACCTTGCCATCTCGCCCCATAACCCTGAACTGATATTTTCCTGCGGTTATGGCTCAATCAACAGCGCCTACAGGATTCAGACCTCCTATTCAACTGATAATGGCTCAACCTGGATTCGTGATACCCTGCCTGACTCAATTGCCCGCGCCAACACCATCCTGTTTGACCCGTTTGACTCCACCCGGATTTTAATCGGCGGCGATTCTGCCTATAATTACAAACTCCTCCTGTTGACAACCGACTTGGGCGCAACCTGGCAGCACATCGGCAACGGTTTGACGGGAATCATTTACCGTCTTGCCGCCTCGCAATTGACACCAGGACTCTTTTATGCTGGTACCAGTCAGGGTCTTTTTAAGTCAACCGATGGCGGTGAAAACTGGACGCGCACAGGGAGTTTTACCAATGTCAGATGTATCGCCCTTGACCAGACCAATGATGACATCATCTATGCCGGAACCGGTAATGGTATCTATCTCACAACCGATGGCGGTGAAAACTGGCAGCAGATTAACGAAGGGCTGACAAATACCGACATCCTTTGCTTAGGATTCCGCAGTGATGCACCGCGCACAGTTTTTGCGGGCACTAATGGCGCTGGCATCTTCGCCCAAACCCCACCCACCGGCGTCGTTGAGCCTGAAAAACACACCAGCTCCAGAGAGTTGGATATTGAAATCGGACCAAACCCCTGTCGCAGCATAGTTAACATTGTGATTAATGCCCCTAAAGCGCAATCAATTAGCGGCGGGATTTACGACCGTTCCGGGAGAATTATCCACGACCTGAAAAAGGCGATATTAGCTAACGGTCAGACATCGTATCAGGTGGACCTGTGGAATCTGCCGAGCGGAATTTACTTCCTGCGGCTGAAAATCGGCAAGGTGAATGCAATCAAAAGGTTTGTGAAGGTGAATTAAAAAGAGCCTAAGGACTGATAGGTTTTTTCCTACTTGACAAAATTTTAAATGGGGGTATTATTTTCTTGTGCAGTTAAATGCGGAATACGGGTCTGCCCTCAACGACTTCCTTGCCTATTTGAAAAAGGAGCGCAAATTTTCTCCTCATACGGTTCGCTCCTATAGGATTGACCTCTGCCAGTTTTTTGACTTCTGCTCTGACCGGCTAAAATCAAAGCCCCTGGTCGCTATTGAGCGCAAGGACATCAGGGATTTTATCGGCGCGGTGATGCGCTATGGGTACACCCGCAAAAGCACCGCCCGCAAACTTTCCAGCCTCAGGTCATTTTTTCGCTATCTCGTTGAGACCGGCACCTTGCCATCAAACCCGGTTTTGGGCATCAAGGGACCGAGTCTGGAGAAAAAACTCCCACCGCTCCTCACCCAGTTTCAGGTTGCCCAGGCATTAACACCACCTGACGACTCACCTGCCTCCCTCCGTGAAGCGGCAATCCTTGAAACCATCTACGGTTCGGGCTTGCGCGCCAGTGAACTGGTCGGGCTCAACCGCTCTGACATTGACTTTGAGCAGGAGACCATTCGTGTTCGGGGTAAGGGTGGGAAGGAGCGCATTTTGCCTTTGGGTAGAAAGGAGAAGGAGGCGCTGCAAAGATACCTTCCGATTCGTCCCGACCCTTCTGCTGAAGCGGTATTTCAGAACAAAGATGGCAAAAGGCTTACCAGCCGTTCGGTGCAGAAGATTGTTGCTAATGCCTTGAGCCGCATTGCCGGTGTTACCGCCACCAACCCCCATTCCCTGCGCCACGCCTTTGCCACCCACCTTTTGGAAAGGGGTGCGGATTTGCGCGCGGTTCAGGAACTTTTAGGTCATTCCTCGTTATCGTCAACCCAGATTTACACCCATCTGACCGTTGAGCGGCTGCGCAAGGTTTATGATAAGGCACATCCCCGCTCAGGTGCGCGCAACTAAACAATCCTGATTCGGTGCCGGGGCAAGCGCCTGCCTTTCCAAGCGGTTCTGCCAAAAACGGTCAAAAAAAGGGAATAAATGCCGATAGCGGCTGCCACGGTCATTGTCAAGGGATAGAGGAAAACCACTGTTTTCGGCAGCCGCGCCTTCAAGGCGGTAATAACCCAGATAAGAAGTGAGAGCATCACTGTTGCCGCCGCTGCGAGGAAATGAGCGTTTAACTGACCGTTGGCAATCAAGAGCGCGACGGTAACCAAAGGGTGATAGGTTATCAAAAGCATCCAGAACCAGACAAAGAGTGCGGGCAGAACCCGGTAATCAAATATGGCAAAGAAGTTCTTGCTGAAGCCGCTCACGGCTGAGAAAAACCCGTGATACATCCTGGTTGAAACCAGTTCGGTCAAGTCAATCAAAACCCAGTTCATCCTTGCCCCTTTTATCAGCCGGCTCAAAGCCAAATCCTCTGCCGCCTCGCTTCTGACCGCCCGATGACCGCCAATCCTTTCATAGGCGTTCCGGGAAAAGAGCAGAAACTTGCCATTTGCCGCCACAAACGCCTTTGAGCCCCGCCAGATTTGGGCAATTCCTATCGGTAATATTGCCATTATTGACCAGAAGAGAAAGGGCACGGTAATCTGCTCGCCAAAACTGGGCAGGAGATTTCTGACAACTGCGGTGAGCATATCCGCACCCCTCTCCTGCATCACCCCAACCGCGCGGCTGAGCGCCTCTTTCTCAAAAACCGTATCAGCATCGGTAAAGAGAAGAATTTCACCAAGCGCATTTTGCGCCAGTTGATAACACGCCCAGTTCTTGCCGGTCCATCCCTCCGGCACCTCTCTACCTGCAACCACCCGCAACCTTCTTGAACCGATGCCGGCAAGAATTTCCTTTGTTCTGTCTTCAGAACGGTCATCAAGAACCACCACCTCAAAATCGGGATAGTCCTGCCCAATCAGCGCCTTGACACAGGCGGCAATCGTTTTCTCCTCATTGCGCGCCGGCACCAGGATGGAAACCTTTGGTCTAAAATTGGGATTATTTCCCTTTTTCGGTCGGCGCAGCAGAAACCAGTTGCTCAAAGCAATCAAAAATTGCACCGCGACAAATATTAAAATCCGGTAGCTGTCAAAAAAGAAATTATCGGTGTTCATTAAAGACCGAGAGCGACACGGTGTTTAAAGAGGACAGTCATTGCGGTCAAAATCGCCGCCAGGGTGAACACCGGTGAATGATACCTCAGGATGACAAAGACCATCATCCCCAAAAGCGCTAACAGCACGCACACCCCATCCTGCCGGATGCGCAGAACAAAACGGCTGAACAGAAGGATTGCGCCCATCAGGACCGGCACCTGATAGAGCGTTATTCCTGACCAGACCCCGAATGTTACTGCCAGCGCCTTTCCGCCTCTGAATTTGAGCCAGGGTGAAAAGGCGTGCCCGAAAACCGGGGCAACAATCAGGGCGGTGAGCGCAATCCCGGAGATGTGCAGATACCAGTAGCCAAAAGCGACCGGGAGCGCGCCTTTAAGAAAATCAAATAAAAGCCCGAGCGTGCCGACAAAAGCTCCTGCCGCCTTAAAGGCATTAACCGCGCCGGGATTGCCATCACCAACCTTTCTGATGTCCTTGCCGCGCAAAAGCCCGAGCCAGAAGGAAAACATCAAAGAACCGCACAGAAAACCGACAAGGGGCATGACCACCGCAGGCAAAATCACACTAAGCCCCATCCCGGTTCAGGTCCAGTTGATAATCATCATAAACATCCTCTATCTCAAGCCGCTGGTGCCAAAACTCCTTAAAAACCTTGACACGCAACCCCATCCACATTGCAAAACGGCTTGGCAACCAGAAGCCCTGAACCGGTTTGTAATCAAGCACCATTCTTGCCTCCCTGACAACAAACGGCAACCTTGCCGGCACAAACTCCAGGCGCACAACATCATAACCTTTCAGAGATACATAGCCCTTACCGCGCAGATGGAGGTTGTCCGCCCTTTTCGGGAAAAATTTTATCACCCGGCAACTTTCACCTTGAATCTCAGCAACCCCGGAAACCTCGTATTCATACTCATCCCTGGTTGCGACCAGAAACGGCATCCTTGATTTGCGCGCAATTAGACCCTTTCTTTTAAGTTCCTGACAGACCTGCCTCATTTTTTCGCCATCAACCTCTCTGCCGTCAACGGTTGCGCTCAGAAAAACCTCGGTTTGCTCATCATAACCTGTCATTATCACCCGGCGGATACAGCCAAGCCTTTTAATTGTTCCCTTGAGAATGTCGGTCTCAATGTACTTGAACTCAGCCCGATAATTCACACCTGCGAGCCTGCGACCAATCTCAGCCTGGCGCACAAACACACTTTCAATCACCGCCCTGTCCGCAATGGAAAAAAGAAAAAACAGCAAAGCCCAGTTCATTGCCAAAGATTATCCTGCTGATGAAACCGATGTCAAAACCGACAAAAATGATAAAAACAATTCTCAAACCCAAACCCAAAACCGAAATGGTAGGGGTAGTGGTGGGGAGGACCTGCCCTGAAAACCATAAACCAAAAACTAAAAACTCACTAACCTTTTGCCAGTATGTGATTTAGCCGTGTTTGACACCAGAATTTAGGAATCTGTCTGTTAATCTTTCCAAGATTCTGGCTCTTAATGATAGGGAGACATTCGCGATTGGTCATTTCCCCTCCCCGTCATTCCGAACTTGTCGAGGAATCCCTATCCCGCTTCCCCTCTCCCTAAGGGAGAGGAGGGGTGAGGGTGTCATTTCGAGCCTGTCGAGAAATCCCTCTTGCCCTTTGCCTTTGGCAGTGCGCAAAGTGCGGGCTCTTAATGAGGGGAAGCAGTTTCTTTTATTCCCTTTTGCAAAGCTTGACAGAAGGGTTTTAAATGGTACAGTTAGATGCTGCTCAAGTTCAGCCAACTCGGGCAGCGAGGGCTGTTAGGTTAAAACAAAAGGAGGTCAAAATGACCCGCTACATCGTAGTGCTTTTGGCTACCCTGAGCTGGCTACTCTGGGCAGCAGATGATGCCGGTTGAGCAACCAAAGACCGGTGAACTTGCTGGCAGGATGCTTGATGATGACTTCCTTGCCGGCTGTATGCTGCAACTGGAACGCGAGGGAAAAGCACAAGGTCTTAATTTTCGCACCCCTGCTGGCAGAGCCCGCTATGAACAGATGAAAAACCCGCCCAAACCGGAACTGGAAAGGGAAAGATAAGAGGAAAAATTTAGACTGAAAAGGTCTTCATCAATAACCTTAATGTAATTAATCGTTGCGGGGGTGCCTGTGCCTTTTCTTTAATTCCGCTTCAAAGCCACGGTCAGAGGGGAAGTAGTATTTTCTGCCTTTGAGCGATTCGGGAAAATGCTCCTGTTCAACTTTGGCATCAGGGAAGTCGTGGGCATATTTATAGCCTTTGCCATAGCCTAAGTTTTCCATTAAAGGTGTCACCGGGTTGCGCAGATGGAGAGGAACCGGCTCGGTCAGGCTGTTTAAGGCATCCTGTTTTGCCAGGGTGTAGGCTTTGTAAACCGCATTGGATTTCGGAGCAAGGGCAAGGTAGATGACCGCCTGGGCAAGTGCGGTGTTGGCTTCGGGCATGCCGACAAAATGGACCGCATCCTTGGCAGCATTGGCAATCACGAGGGCGTTGGGGTTTGCCATACCGATGTCTTCAGAGGCAAAGCGGACCAGACGCCGGGCGATGTATAACGGGTCTTCACCCGCCTCCAGCATCCTCGCCAGCCAGTAGAGCGCCGCATCCGGGTCAGAGTCTCTTAAGGATTTGTGCAGAGCGGAAATGAGGTTGTAGTGCTCTTCGCCACCCTTGTCATAAAGGAGGAACTTGCGCTGGACAACATCCTGTGCCAGTTCCAGGGTAACCCTTCTTTTGCCGCTTTCGTCCGGTTCGGTTGAGATGACCGCCAGTTCCAGTGCGGTCAGGGCAACACGGGCATCTCCTTGGGCAATAATGGTGAAATAGTCCAAAACATCTCCTCCAACCTCAGGTTTGAGTTCTGCCAGACCATCTTTGGAATTAAGCGCCCGCTGCATAAGGAGTTTTAAATCCTCGGGCGAGAGTTGATTTAACACATAGACGCGGGTGCGGGAAAGGAGCGGGGCGATAACCTCAAATGAAGGGTTTTCAGTAGTGGCACCAATTAAAACCAAGAGACCGGATTCAACATAGGGAAGGAGCGCATCCTGCTGCGCCTTGTTGAAGCGGTGAATCTCGTCAACAAAGAGGATGGTCCGTCTCTTAAACAGGGTGTTCTCCTTTGCCCTTTTCACCGCATTGCGGATGTCGGCAACACCGGCGGTGACAGCAGAAATGGAAATGAAGTCAGCCTGGGTGTGCCGGGCGATTGTCAAGGCAAGGGTGGTTTTGCCCGAACCAGGCGGGCCCCAGAATATCATTGAGTGCAGTTCCCCACGCTCGAGCATCTTGCGAAAGGGCCTGTCTTTGGACAAAAGGTGCCCCTGCCCCACGATTTCATCAAGGCTTTGTGGCCGCATCCGGTCGGCTAATGGGGCAAGCGGCTGTTCTGGCATCAAATAATTATAAGCCGTTTTTAAAATGTGTAAAGGTAAAGGTTAGACGATTCGAAGGGCAAGAAATAGAAAGTAGAGACCGGTGAGAATGGCAAGGATGCGGGCAGCGATGCGGATAAGGGAAAAGCGGGTGAGAAAGCCGGCAAGGAGGAGAGGTAAAAGGTAAAGCGAGGTGGCGAGAAAGAAGAAAAGAAAGAAAAGAATGCCGTTAATGATGCCGGCGATGTCAATGACGCGGGTAATTGCCAAGAGAAAGGGCGGGCAGGGGCTGATACCGGCAAGAAAGCCTAAAGGAAACAGGAACCAGATTGAGTTGATAGCGGGCTGGATAAAGCGGCAGGGTGCAAGACGGGCAAGGGGGTTGATTTCAGTAATGCCATAGATGATGAGTAAGAGGGCAAGGAGGATGTAAAGCAGGGGTAATAGCCGGATGCGCAGGAAAAGGGAGTGGGTAAGGGTGGCACCAAGGCTGCCGGCGATGATGCCAATCAGGAGATAGGCACAAAGGCGACCAGAAAGAAATGTGATGAGCCGAACGGCAGAGGTGCGCACCCCTGAGGTTTTTGTGCCGAACAGTATAGGCAGGGCAACCGGCAGGCAGAAACCGAGACAGAAGCTACCAGCAGAAAAGCCGAGCGCAAGCGCCTGCAGGATTATCCTTGCGCTCATCGCAGCGGGCGGGTAAGGTGGGGGTCAATTTTGACCTGCGCCCTTTTTACGCCCGGGGTGTTAACAACGGTGTCAAGGACCGCCTGTGCCAGCTCTTTGGTATAGGGGCAGTAGGGCGTTGTCAGACCGAGGACAACGCGCACCTGCGCGGATGTGTCAACAGCAAGGGTCTCAACCAGCCCAAGTTCAACAATGCTTAGGTTTAGGTCCGGGTCGATGACGGTGGTGAGCCGGAAAAGGATGTCAGCCGAATCCGGTAAGGAAGGGTAGGGGAAAAACCTGCCCGGCGCCTCAAGGGTAATTGGTTTAAATGAGCGCCTGCCGGTCCGCAACCAGTGCGGCAAGATGGTTAAAGCCGCCCCAGCAATAATGAGAATGACAAGCAAAATGGTTCGCAGCACCCGGCTCTCCTTTTCTGGCATTTAACAATTTTAGTAAGGCAATGGTCAAAATGCAAATTAAACCCTAAAGAGGAGGGGCGTTTTTTCTCAAAATTAACGCAAAAAATTCGGGTGAGTGGGGAACAGTCTGCTAAGTAACATAATGACAGGTGTTTAGCAATTTGATCTTCTCTGACCTTTTGCTCAAGGGGTAGGTCCCCTCCACCATCCCGGAGTTGATTGGGGATGGGGTGACGGATTGAAGAACCGTTCTGGGCTCGCTTGGGAAATGGGGTTAGATTTTAAACCCCGGCAAAATGCCCCCAACAAATACAAAGGCGTTCGCTGAAATGGTGTTGCCACCGTTCTCGGGCATTGGGGCAAAAGATTTGGCAATAGTTTCCGTCAGTATTAACTTGACAGGAGGCGGTTGTATGGGTTAACTTATTAAGGTGAACGTTTTCATTATCATTTTCCACCTCTTTGCCTTTGACCCGAATGCGGGCACAGCCGGGTTTGATTTTCTGCGCATCATCCCTACGGCACGGGAGGCAGGGCTTGCCGGCGCTTCCAGCGCGAACGCCGAGGGCGCATTCTCCTTTTACTACAGCCCGATCAACCTCCTGAAAAACCGGTCGTCAGCCGCACAGTTCAGTTATGTCAACTATCCGGCAGGAATCCATGCCGGTGCGGTTGGCTATTCCCAGCCGGTCAATTTTGACATCGGTGTTGGTGTCGGTGTCTACTACCTCAACTCGGGCACAATGAAGCGAACCAATGAGCAGGGTGATGAACTGGGCTATTTCGGCGCCTCGTTTGCCGACCTAAACATCGCCGGGGCTATGCGGGTTGGTCAAGGGGTATTGCTCGGCGCCGGTCTTGCCGGTCTTTACGGTGGTATTGACTCCTTCTACTCGCTCGGGCTTGCGCTCAACCTCGGTGTCGGTTATGAGCTGCCGCTGCAAAACATCCGGCTCGGTCTTCACGCCCACAACCTCGGTCTGCAAATCAAGCCCTTTGGTGACAGCCGGGACCCGATGCCGATTGAGTTCGGGCTTGGTGCTGCCTGGGAGCCGGTGCCGGCGTTCAACCTCAACCTCGGTATCAACAAGCCGCTTGACAACCGCTTTAACATCCGCCTCGGTGCTGAGGGCTGGCTCAATCAGTACCTGGTGCTGCGCGGGGGTTACAACTCGCTTGGTATTGACTGGTGGGAAGGCAGCGGCGGTGACATCTTTGCCGGCTTTACCCTTGGTCTGGGTGTGCGCTACCAGCGCTATCAGATTGACTACTCCTTTGTGCCGATGGGGCGGCTGGGGCTCTCCCACCGGCTCAGCCTTGGTTTGAGCCTGTAAAAAGGGCTGATGAAACGGCAGTTTGTCAAGGACCTGAAGGCGGGCGCTTTGGTCAACGATGTCTTTTACTGCAGCCGCCGCGACCTAAAGGACCGCCGCGACGGGGGGCAGTTCCTCACCTTTGAAATCCGCGACCGCACCGGGGCAATGCCCGCGATAATGTGGGACAAAATTGAGGACGGGCTCAACTACATCGGCGACGGCTCCTTCTGCCATATTCAGGGCAAGGTTAGTGACTATCAGGGCAGACTCCAGATTACGGTGAATGCGGTTTTCCCGGTTGAGCCGGTGCAGATTTCCCGCAGCGATTTTATTCCCGTCTCCACCTTCAACCGCACCGAACTTTTGAACGAACTCCTTGGCTATATTCGCGGGATTAAAAACCCCTACCTGCGGGCGTTGCTTGACTCCTTTTTTGCTGACCCGAATTTCTCTGAACAGTTTGCCCTTGCCCCGGCAGCGGTCCGGGTTCACCACGCCTGGCTCGGCGGGCTTTTGGAGCATACGGTGATGATGTGCCGCCAGGCATTTAAACTCCCTGAGATTTATCCGGAGATTGACCCGGACTTACTGCTCACCGGTGTCATCCTCCACGACATCGGCAAGGTGCGGGAATACACCTGCGAACAGGCGCTTGACCACACCGACGAAGGCAAACTCATCGGTCACATTGTCCTTGGCTATCAGATGGTTGCCGAAAAGATTGCGAGGATTGATGGCTTTCCGCAAGACCTGGCAAAGATGGTTCTCCACATCATCCTTGCCCATCACGGCGAGCATGAGTTCGGCGCGCCCAAGATCCCGAAGTTTCCCGAAGCCTTTTTGGTCTTTTCCCTTGACTACCTTGACTCCCGCCTGGCGATATTCCGCGAGGCGATGGCAAAAAACAAAGGTGTCCGTTGGACCGAGTTCAACGACTACCTTGACACCGACATCTTCATCCAGAATCAGGGCGATAACCACCCGTGCCAGTAAGGCACCAGCCTGATTTTAACACCTTTGCCCAAGCCTGTCAGGTTCTCGGTGTCAATCTGACCCCGGCAATTTACCAATCTCTCCAGCAATACGCCTGTCTCATTGAAGAGTGGAATAAAAAAATCAACCTTGTCTCCCGCAAGGACATCGACCGCATCCTCACCTATCACATCATCGACTCACTTGCTGCGTGCCGGTTCATTCCTCATGGAGCCCGTTGTGCTGATATCGGCTCGGGCGCCGGTCTTCCTGGCATCCCGCTCGCCATTGTCCGTCCGGATATCAATATGACCTTGATTGAATCCATTAAAAAGAAGTGCCGGTTCCTCGAAGCGGCGGTGAGCGAACTCGGCTTGAAAAACACTGAGCTTATTGCCGGACGCGCGGAAGCGCTATCACCGCTTGGGTGCGATATCCTTTTGAGCCGGCTGACCTCTGCACTTGACCGCACTCTTCGCTACTGTCGTTTCCATCTCAAACCCGGTGGTCTGCTCATCCTTTACAAGTCTTTAAACTGGGAAGCGGAGCTGAAATCAGCGGCAAAAATCATTGACAGATTCAACCTGCGCTGGCTCAGAACCGAGTCAATCAGCCTGCCATTCACTGAAATCACCCGCCATTTTGTCATAATAACAACATAAAAAGAGAAGGCCTCCACCCCAAGGCCTTCCACTTTTGTGATACATTATAGCGGATGTAACACATTTAAAGCGTGCCCGGGTCGTGCAAAACTCGTAGAAAGGAGGTGATCCAGCCGCACGTTCCCGTACGGCTACCTTGTTACGACTTCGCCCCAGTCACCAGCCCTACCTTGGGCCCTCGATAAGAGGGACTTCAGGTATTGCCGGCTCCCATGGCGTGACGGGCGGTGTGTACAAGACCCGGGAACGTATTCACCGCAGCATGCTGATCTGCGATTACTAGCGATTCCATCTTCATGTAGGCGAGTTGCAGCCTACAATCCGAACCATGGCCGCTTTTATGGGATTGGCTCCGCCTCGCGACGTCGCAACCCATTGTAACGGCCACTGTAGGACGTGTGTAGCCCTGGGCATAAAGGCCATGCTGACTTGACGTCATCCCCACCTTCCTCCTCCTTGACGGAGGCAGTCCCCTTAGAGTGCACCCTTGCGGGTTAGCAACTAAGGGCAGGGGTTGCGCTCGTTGTGGGACTTAACCATACACCTCACGGCACGAGCTGACGACAGCCATGCAGCACCTGTGCCGGCTCCCGAGAAAATCCCGGGTCGCTTCCCTTTCGGGTCGCTACCACCGGCATGTCAAACCCAGGTAAGGTTCTTCGCGTAGCATCGAATTAAACCACATCCTCCACCGCTTGTGCGGGTCCCCGTCAATTCCTTTGAGTTTCAACCTTGCGGCCGTAGTCCCCAGGCGGCACACTTAACGCGTTAGCTACGGCACGGGCCAGTTGACCCACGCCCAGTGTGCATCGTTTACGGCTAGGACTACCAGGGTATCTAATCCTGTTTGCTCCCCTAGCTTTCGTGTTTCAGCGTCAGGTGCATTCCAGGAGCCTGCCTTCGCCATCGGCGTTCCTTCCGATATCCACGCATTTTACCGCTACACCGGAAGTTCCGGCTCCCTCTCCTGCCCTCAAGGCTGGTAGTTTCGACAGCAGTTCCTCCGTTGAGCGGAGGGCTTTCACCATCGACACGCCAGCCCGCCTACACACCCTTTACGCCCAGTGAATCCGGACAGCGCTTGCCCCCTACGTATTACCGCGGCTGCTGGCACGTAGTTAGCCGGGGCTTCCTCTGGGAGTACCGTCACCCCGATATAATCGGGGCATCGTTCCCCCTGACAGGAGTTTACATCCCGAAGGACTTCATCCTCCACGCGGTGTCGCTGGGTCAGGCTTTCGCCCATTGCCCAAATTTCTAGACTGCTGCCTCCCGTAGGAGTGGGGACCGTGTCTCAGTTCCCCTGTGGCTGGTCACGCTCTCACGCCAGCTACCCGTCTTAGCCATGGTGGGCTTTTACCCCGCCATCAAGCTGATAGGCCAAGGGCCCGTCCCAAGGCGGCACCTTGCGGCACCTTTACTACCCGAATGATGCCATCCAGGCAGACTATGGAGAATTAGCCCGTCTTTCGACAGGTTATGCTCCTCCTTGGGGTTGGTTACCCTTGTATTACTCACCCGTTTGCCGCTAAGCGCAATACGGTATTGCTACCACATTGCGCTCCGCTCGACTTGCATGTCTAAGACACACCGCCAGCGCTAGTCCTGAGCCAGGATCAAACCCTCCAAGCGAAAAGCTTAGAAGGAAATGACTTGGCACAACCCGAGCACGCTTTGGGTTACATCCGAATTATCAAAGAGCACTATCTCTGTAACTATATATTACAAAAAGAGAACACCCTTGTCAATTATCTTCTTTAATGAATTTGTAAATATATAAGTTATTGAAATAATCAAACTTAAAAAAATGTGCTAAAACAATTTGGCACATGTGGCTTTAGGGGGTCGTTACCCTTTTTTATCATCGCTTCCCTTCCTGGTTCCCTCCGAACTTTTTTCGCCGGTTGGTGCGGGCTTTTGCTTGTAATCGGTGATGTAGAATCCCGAGCCTTTGAAGATGAGCCCCGCGCCACCGGAGATGAGCCGCTCCACCGAACCCCTTGACTTACACTTCGGGCAGTCCTTGACAGGTTTGGCGGTAATGGACTGAAAAAGGCTGAATCTGTGTCCGCATCTTCGACAGTGGTATTCGTAGGTTGGCATTTTTATCTTGTCCCCCGATTAAAATCCGGGAGCGCCCGCAAAGGGCGCTCCCAGGTCGTTGCGCAATTAGTATTCACCGCCGTAACCGCCCGGGGTTGGTGGTGTCTTCTCCTTTTCTGGGAGTTCGGTGATCGCGCATTCGGTGGTAATCATCAGACCGGCAACGCTTGCCGCATTCTGCAGCGCCACCCGCGTCACCTTGGTCGGGTCGATGATGCCCATATCAAACATCTTGCCGTATTCAAGCGTCTCGCAGTTGAAGCCGAAATCGTCCTTACCCTCTTTGACGCGGTTGAAGACGATGGAGCCGTCAACCCCGGCGTTCTCCGCCAGTTGCCGAATCGGCTCCTCCAGCGCCCGCTTGACGATGTTGACACCAATCTGCTCGTCGCCCTCCAGTTTCAGTTTCTCCAGCGCGGGTATGCACCGCACCAGGGCGACACCACCGCCAGGAACAACACCCTCCTCCACCGCAGCCCTGGTGGCATGGAGCGCATCCTCAACCAGCGCCTTCTTCGCCTTCATCTCCACCTCGGTGGCGGCGCCCACATTGATAACCGCAACACCGCCGGCAAGTTTTGCCAGGCGCTCCTGCAGTTTCTCGCGGTCGTAGTCGGACTTGGTCTCCTCAATCTGCTTGCGAATCTGCTCGATGCGCGCCTGAATGTCAGCCTTCTTGCCCGCACCCTCAACAATCGTCGTGTTCTCCTTGTCAATCACCACCCGCTTGGCAATGCCGAGGTCGGAAATCTGGACATTCTCCAGTTTGATTCCCAAATCCTCGGAGATGAGCCGTCCGCCGGTGAGAATCGCAATATCCTCCATCATCGCCCTTCTGCGGTCGCCATAGCCCGGCGCCTTGACCGCACAGCAGCGGAGGGTGCCCTTGATGTGGTTGACCACCAGCCCGGCAAGCGCCTCGCCCTCAACCTCTTCGGCAATCACGAGGATGGGCTTGCCCCTTTGCGCCACCTTCTCGAGGATGGGCAAGAGGTCCCTCATTGAGGAGATCTTTTTCTCATACAAGAGGACAAAGGCATCCTCAAGGATTGCCTCCATCTTCTGGTTCTGGGGCGAGGTTGTGCCCGGCTCAAGGGCAAAGTAGGGCGAGAGGTAGCCGCGGTCGAACTGCATACCTTCAACCACCTCCAGGGTGGTTTCAACCGCCTTTGCCTCCTCAACGGTGATGACGCCCTCCTTGCCCACCTTCTCCATCGCATCGGCAATCAGTTTGCCAATCTCCTTGTCGTTGTTGGCGGAGATGGTGGCAACCTGCTCAATCTCATCCCTGCCCGCGGTCTTCTTGGAGATGCGCTTGAGCTCGGCAACCGCCGCCTCTACCGCCTTGTCAATGCCCCGCTTCAGCGCCATCGAGTTGGCACCGGCGGTGACATTCTTCAGACCTTCGCGGTAGATTGCCTCGGCGAGGATGGTGGCGGTGGTGGTGCCGTCGCCGGCAACATCCGAGGTCTTGGACGCCACCTCCTTAATCATCTGGGCGCCCATATTCTCAAACTTGTCCTCAAGTTCAATCTCCTTGGCAACGGTCACGCCATCCTTGGTCACGGTGGGCGCACCCCACTTCTTGTCAATTAAGACATTGTGCCCGCGCGGACCAAGGGTGACCTTGACCGCGTGTGCCAGCTGCTCGGCACCCCGCAGGATTGCCCTTCGTGCCTCTTCCTCAAATCTTAACTGTTTTGCTGCCATTTTCACTCCTCCTTTTTATTTTTCCTTCTCAATAATCGCCAGGACATCGTCCTCGCGCATAATCAGATACTCCTCATCGCCAATCCGAATCTCATTGCCGGAATACTTGCCGAACAGGATGTAGTCGCCCTTCTTCACCTCCATCGGAATCCGGTTACCCTTCTCGTCAATCCGACCAGGACCAACCGCAATCACCTTTCCCTGTTGCGGCTTTTCCTTGGCGGTGTCGGGAATGATAATCCCGCCCTTTTTCACCTCTTCCTCAACTCTTTCAACCAGGATTCTATCCTGTAAAGGTTTAATCTTCATCGCTCCTCCTTTTTAGAACTCTGCCAGTTTTTAATAACTTTTATAATCGCAAAGTCCTCACATTCCCATCCCTACCCCCTCCTGTTATTAGACAACCGGATTTTAAAAAAGGTTTCAGAAGTGGGCGATACCTGAATTGAACAGGTGACCTCCTCCTTGTAAGGGAGGCGCTCTCGCCAACTGAGCTAATCGCCCTTCCTTAAGATTATACCGGGAAAAACACCGGGTGTCAAACTATCACCGTGAGGGTGGGGAGGACCTGCCCTTGAAAATTTTTTAAATCAGGGTTAAGTTCCTAACTATTTGATAAAAATTATCTTATATAAAATTTCCCAAAATTTATGAAATTCCTGCGTTAATTTTTGTTGTTTTCTGGCTCTTAATGGATAGAGGAAAGAAAGGAGATTTTTATGGAAGCAAATGATAGCGCAGTGAAAAGGTATGCAAAAAAGGCGGGCAAGTCCCTGCCTAAGGATTTGCAAAGGGTATTGAAGCCTTTGATGATAGCCCATTATGCCGATGCCCGACGCTACCAGCAAATTGTTGATAATGCGACACTTACAGTTATTAACTCAATGAACATCAACCCATTATACCGGCTTCACTACCTCAACTTCGGCAGGCAGGTCTGGGCAAAATTCCGCAGGTTTGGCGCCAAGACCCTTAACAACGAACTTGACCGGGTGCGGTCCTTTTGGCAGGAAAAGGGGCTTGAGCCTGAGGTTTTGCTGGCAATTCAGCAAAGGGTGCTCTCCGCGCTCAGAGCCGGTTGATTTTGAGTTATGCCTGAATATGATAAACCGGTGAGAGAAAAAAGACCCGACCCGGACAAGGAGCTCATCGCCCTGCTCAAATCCGGGGCACCGGGCGCATTTGAAACCTTTTTTGACCGCTACTGGCGCCTGGTAATGAAACTATGCCTTGCCCATCTTGACGACACCTCTGAAGCCGAGGATGCGGCAATTGAGACCTTTACTGATGCCGCCAAAGGGATTAAAAACTTTCGCGGTGAGGCAAAACTTTCCTCCTGGCTTTTAAGGCTCTGTTTGAACAGAATCTCAAAACACCACCGCCGACATTCCTGTGAACCCAAGACCGTTCCGATTGAGGGGATAAACCCGGATGCGGTTCAGAGTGAGAGCCTGGAAAAGGAAAAGGAGCCGGAAAGGGAAATCAAGCAACTCTTTGCTGACCTGAAACGCCTGCCCAAAAAGGAGCGCAGGGCGCTCATCTTGCGCTACATTATGGAGATGGATTTGCCCGAGGTTGCCGATGTGTTAAAGATTTCAGTTCCGGCAGCAGGGATGAGGATTAATCGGGCGAAAAACCGGCTGCGAAGATTAAAGGAAAGGAGGCAGAATGAGGGAAAGTGAACTTGACCTTATCCTTGCCAAGGCAAGGGAGCATATTGGACAAAAGGTTGAAGCAATAGACAAGGAAAAACTTTTTGTTAGGGTGAAGGCAAGGCTGCAGGAGCCCGCGCAAAAAAGGCTCATTTTGCGCCTGAAAAGGTTTGAAGAAAACCCAAAGGCATTGCGCCTTACTGACCGCAAAGACCTTTTACTCCTCCTCCTTTATGCCCCGGGCAGAACCCAAAGATACGCTGAACCGCTCCTGGGGATGACGAGAATCACCAAACTCCTCTTTATCGCCTTAAAGGAACTCAATCTCGGAAAACTCATCAGAAAACCATACCAATTTGCCCCATACAAACTTGGACCGTTCTCACCAGAACTTTACGACGATTTGGAGATTCTTATGCAGGCAAAACTCCTGCGCTGCTATGAGATTGACCCGGCAGGGATGCCGGTGGTCAAGACCGATGCCGAGACGATAAAACTCCTGACCGCGCTCAACTCTGGAGTCAAAACCGCGGAAAGGCTTGATGCCGGGCAACTGCTCTTTGAACTCACACCCAGAGGCAGGCGCTTTGCCCGCGCCCTTTTTCAGATTGCCAGCCGTAAAAAGAAAAACCTTGCGGCGGGGCTGAAAATCATCAAAGCCCAGTTCGGCTCACTCCCCTTAACCCAACTCCTCCGCTATGTCTATCGCCGCTACCCGGAATACACCACCAAATCGGAAATTATTGACAGAATCATTGGCAAAACTCATCAGAGTGATTAAAGCAGAATAACCTTTTGTTCCCGTTCGTCAAATCTGAATTTGCACCAATCCGAATTTCGGGCTATAATATATTGTGAAGCCTATCATACCCGATTACATTACCCGGCTTTTCTGGGATGTTAAAAAGGACCGGGTGGATATTAATCATCACGCCCGCTATATCATCCGCCGGGTCCTGGATTTTGGCGATGAGCAGGCGGTCAAATGGCTGCGTCAAACCTATCCGGATGCGCTGATAAAAGATGTGGTTATGGCTCAAAAGGGGCTGTCAAGAAAAACCCGGGCATTCTGGATGCACTATTATCAATTGAAGAGTGTTTGAAAACTGCCTTGCTGAGCCCGCTCTCAAGTTGATTGACATTTTCAACGATGAGTTGACCCGGTTGAACTTTTACCTTGCCAGTGGCGGCGGTCTGGCATTGCAGCTCGGACACCGCCGGTCAGAAGACTTAGATTTCTTCACGCCGGAAAAGTTCCTGCCTGGTGAACTTGCCCATTATCTGGGGGAAAAATTCCATTACCGGGAGAACCATATCAGCGCCGGCACGCTTTACTGCGAAATAAACGCCATCAAGGTTTCATTTATTCATTATCCGGTGCCACTCACCCTGCCGTTACTGAAATTAAAAAAGATTTCGGTTGCCGACTGGCGAGACATTATGGCAGAGAAATTCAAGACCTTATCCCAGCGTGGCAGCCGCAAGGATTTCTATGACATCTACGCCTGTTTTGTAATTAAACAGCTAACCATTGAGCAGGGAGTCGGGTTTTTAAAGAACCGCTTTGCCGGCACTGACATCAACTACTATCACATTCTAAAAAGCCTGGTTTACTTTGAGGATGCGGACAAAGAACCGGAAATAGCCACGCTACTACCGTTTAACTGGAATGAGGTTAAAGGTTTCTTTATCAAAAATATCCCAGAGTTTGAAAAATATCTCCTGACCTGAACCGGTAATTGGGCAAACGGTCAGGAAATGGGCAATAATATTTGTTTATTTGTCTTCACTCGGCCTTGTTTTCTGATTACCAATAGGGTGTTTTCATCCAGCCAGTTGATTTTATTCAGGTCTGGAAAACGACGCCGGATGTTCTCCTTGAATTGGACCAATCCCCGTTTGAACTCATCCCGGGTGTAAAGACAGAAGGTGGAGTAGTGGCGTCTTTTTGCCTGGGTTAGCAGCCAGTCAAGCGAAGCGGTGCGGTAATAGGAGAAATATTGAATTGACTCCATCCTCAGCCCCGGTGTTTGTCTGATTAGTGTCTTTATTTTGTTGAGGCTGAATAAGCGGGTTTCCTTTTGGTAAAAATAAGGGAAATACCTGCCCCAGATGTTAGTTCGGTTCTGGCTTCGCAGCCGGGTGTAGATAAACAGATAGCCGTTGGGTTTGAGAGTTCGGGAGGACTCGCTGAAAAACAAGGATGCCGGAAGATGATGGATGGCATTGAAGGTAAAAATGCAGTCAAGGGTATTGTCAGCAAGCGGAATTTTGCCAATGACTCTCCTCAGCGGCTGAAAATTTTTCATCCCGTTTTTCTTTAAGTAGTCCTCCAACTCCCTTAACATTGCCGAACTGGCGTCAATGCAGTAAAGAAACAGTCGCTTGCCGCAGTGTTGCAACAGTTTCAGGGTATAGCGTCCGGCACCGCAGCCAACATCGGCACCAACCATCTTTTTTCTTCGGCGAAGTTTCTTTTTAATAAAAACAATCGGCTCTAAATCGGTTGTTCTTACCTGGCGGTAGACCGGGGCGATTCTCGCAAAATGGTGAGATACTTTTATCATCGTCTTCAGCTGCCTTTATCCCAATAATTACCGCTACCGCTGCGTTAAATAATTATCAGCGACCCGGATGGATTGTCAAGAAAAAATGCCAAGGCAAGCCAAAATGTTTGACAGCAGCCAAGATTTTTCTATAAATAAAGTATGAAGGTTTTAGTCCCGATTTCACAGGCAAACCGGCTGATAAACTCCGGCAATGTCATTTTGGTATCCTCTGCCTATAAGGATAAAAATAGCATCATCACCATCGCCTGGCACTGCCCGGTCTCAATCAAACCACCAGCGCTTGCCATTGCGGTGGGCAAGACCCGCTTTTCTGCAGAACTGATTACCCGCTCCGGCGAGTTTATTGTCAATATTCCGGACTGGAAGCTTTTGGAGGCGATGCTCTACTGCGGGACCCATTCGGGCCGGGATGTTGACAAGTTCAAGGAGGCAAAACTGACCGCGGAAAAGGCGGTAAAACTGTTAAAGGCGCCCAAGATCAAGGAGTGTATCGGTGCGATTGAGTGCGCCGTGATTGATAAAACCGAGATTGGCGACCATATCCTTTTCTTTGGGGAGGTTGTTTATGCCGAGGCAGAAGAGGGGCTTTTCCATAACGGTGTCTGGGATACCGAAACGGCAGGACTGATTTACCATCTTGGTGGCAGTTGGTTTATGAAATCCTGTCCGGCAAAAGAGGTAAAATAAACCCCAGCCAACTTATATTAACGGGTGTCGGCAGACGCTACCAGATAATCCTTGCCCAGTCCTTCTCCCGCAGGCTTTCGGCAGCAGCGTCGGCAATCGCCAGTTTTTCGTGCTCAAGCAGGTCGTCGGAGACGATGTTTTCAAGGTTTGCCGGGTCTCGAAAGGGCGCACCCGGAAAGATGTCGCGCAGATAGGCAAGGAGCTTCTCAAAATTGCCCACCAGGAGCCCTTTGGGGCGATTCCGCAGGGCATCAATCACCACCAGTTCCAGACAGAAGGATGGGAAACGCAACTCCCGCACGGTCCGCCAGATTTTCAGCGCCTTGATCTCATTAGCCCAGCCCGAGTTACGGACGAGTTCGGTATGGGTGGTGAAATTGGTGCGGGTGGTGCGATTGCGGGCGGTTTCAAAGATGTAGTGATTGTTGCTCACACCCCACTCCTGCTTTGCCGGGATCAGGTCAACCGCCAGACCCTTGTATCTCACCCCCACCGAGATATTTTGGCGCACGGGCTCAAACCCCTGTTTCTTCAGCCAGCCGAATAAGTGTTCGTAGATTTTTGGCATCTCAAAGGGTGTTCGCGGACCTAATGAGATTAGAAGGTCAAGGTCTGTCCCACCTTTTATCCTTGTACCCTTGGCATAGGAGCCGGTTGGTTCAATGGTGATAAGGTAGTGGCCAGCCCATTTTTTTAGTAGCGCCTGCAGTTCGGTGATTGCGGTCTTAGCCTGGGCTTCCCCTTCCACGGAATACTCATACTTTTTTAACACAAACCTCATATAGAGGTCAGGTGTCATTATTGCCTCCTGAAACTTTTAACAACACCATTCACCGATGCCCTAAATATAATTTTATTCAGCCCAAAGTTGTTTACTTATCTTAATATACCGTTTTTTCTGATAAAGTCAAGTATGAACAAGGGGTCAGGAGACCTTTACCGGGCGGAGGATGATGATAGGGGTAAGTTCATCACCCTGACCTGCGGGGTTGTCGCGCATCGCCTCCTCAACCAGCGCAATATCCAGCCCCTCAGAGGCGCCAACAACCGTGCAGCCGAAGATGTCATTGGCATCAACAACCGCCACCGGACAGCCAAGCGCAACTGCCAGTTCCTGGGCAACGCCATCCGGGTCCTTCGGACCCAATATCACACACTCATAAAACTCCTTTACCCCTGATGTGTGCGCGGCATCAATCATCGCCGCCTGTTTGCCCGCAACCCGGTAAAAGTCGCCGCTTCTGCCCCTGATTTTGCCCCAGAACCCGGCAATCGCGGCACGCAGAATCCTTGGCAAGCCGACCTCGTCAATCGCGCACTGCATTGACCAGGGCGAGCGCAGACCGATGCCGTAGGGCACCTTTTTCACAAACCGCCAGAGGATGTTTGCCCAGAATCCGGGCTTGATTTCGCTTATTGGAATCGCCCTTCCCTGAACTGCGGCAACCGGGCTTTCGGCAATTGTTAGAATATCACCCGGCTTTAAAAGTGAGCCGGCATACCGCTTGACCTCACCAATCAGGTCATCACCCTTGTTCAAGATATGGGTTTTGACCCAGATGCGTTCAATCTGACCTTTTTGGGTTTCAATTATTCTCGGCTTGGGTTTTGGCATAGGTTGAATTTAGCAATTAGGCAAATGAAATCAACACCCTTTTGACTATTGCCCTTGCCGTTTTTATACTCGCTCGTGGCACCAAGAAAAAGTTCCCAGCCAACTACCGAGGCTTCCCGTTCCGGTTTTACCAGAAGGGTCGGTCTTTTTACCCTTGGAACCCTGATTTCCCGGCTCTTGGGGGTGGTGCGCGAGTCGGTATTTGCCTATCTGTTTGGTGCGGGGCTGGCAACCGATGCCTTTAATGTTGCCTTCCGCATCCCCAACTTCTTCCGTGACCTTTTTGCCGAGAGTGCGCTTTCTGCCGCATTTGTGCCCACATTTGTCACCAGCATCCGTGAGGGCGATGAGAAGAAGACCTGGCGCTTTGCCGCCAATATGTTCAATACGATTCTTCTCATCATCAGCATCCTTGTCCTATTAGGCATCATCTTTGCCCCTTTTATTGTCAGGGTTGTTGCCTGGGGTTTCCGTCCTGACCCGGAAAAACTAACGCTGACCATCACCCTGACAAGGATTATGTTTCCCTTTCTGCTCTTTGTTGGCCTTGCCGCCTGGGCGATGGGAATCCTTAATGCCTGTGGCAGTTTCTTTATTCCCGCGCTCGCGCCCGCGGTTTTCAACATCCTTTCCGCAGTTTTTCCGCTTGCCACCTATGCCCTTTTCACCGCTCAGGGCTATCACCCGATTTTGGGTATGGCTTATGGTGTCACCTTGGGCGCATTGTTTCAGTTCCTTGTTCAGATGCCCCGTTTGCACTCCTTTGGTTTCCGCTACGCCCCTGTCCTTGATTTCAAAGACCCGCATCTGCACCAGGTCTTTTTTCGCTGGTTGCCGATGGTCTTCGGGCTTGCCACCTGGCAGGTGAACTTTTTAGTCAACACCTTTCTTCTGACATTTCTGCCGGTTGGTTCGGTAACCTATGTGAGTTATGCCTATCGGATTCAACATTTGCCTGCCGGGCTTTTTGGGGTGGCGATTGGCACGGTTGCGCTTGCCCAGTTTGCCCATACCGCTAATGAAAGGATTGACCAGGAGCAGTTCGCCCATGGTCTGAATCTGGTCTCGGTCCTCACTTTGCCGGCAGCGGTTCTCCTGCTGGTTCTGTCGGTGCCGGTGGTGAGGCTAATCTACCAGCACGGGCGCTTTACCTCCATTGACACCCATTTGACCGCTCAGGCGCTTGCCCTTTATGCCCTTGGTGTCTGGCCCGCAGCGGCAACAAGAAACTGCGCTGCCGGGTTTTATGCCCTTGGCAACACGAAGACACCGGCACTGATTGCGCTCGTTGTTGTCAGCCTCAACATCCTCATCAACCTCACCCTGATGCGTTTTATCGGCTTTCGCTCATTTCCCCTTGCCGCCTCCTTCACCCAACTCTTAAACTTTTCCTTGCTCTTTTTGCTCCTTTACCGTCGTCAGCCCGATATTTATAACCGCCGGCTCGTTTCGGTATTCCTCCGCACCCTGATTGCCGCGCTCCTCTCCGGTCTTGTTGCCCTCCTCATCAGTTATCTCTTTGAGCGTCTTATCGCGCCTGAAGGTCTCATCATTCAAATCCTTGAGATTTTCCTTGCCGGTGGTGCGGGTCTTGTGTGTTATTATCTCTTTGCCCGAATATTAAAAGTTGAGGAGATAAAGGATGCAGTCAGCAGCCTCTTTAGCCGCAGCAACAACACCGGAAAGACCTGAGCGGGACCGGGCGATTGACACCTTCCGTGGTGTTTTGCTTGCCCTGATGGTCATCGCCAATTACTTTGGTCAGGTCCAGACCGCACCATTTTGGCTTCATCATGCCCAGCCCTTAAAAGGGATAACAGTTGTTGACCTCGGCTTCCCCTTTTTTCTTTTCATCCTTGGTCTGGTCTTGCCCGGCTCATTAAAGCGCCGGCTTGAGCAAAAGGGCACCCTAAAAACCACCCTTCACTTTCTCAAACGCTATCTCCTTCTGATTCTCTTCGGCATCGCCGGCAATCTCCTCCTCGGGCAACCGGTTTTCACGAACTGGTCGGTTCTCCAGTCAATCGGTCTTGCCGGGCTAATCTCACTTCCCTTTTCATTCCTTCCCCCTGTATCCCGGCTCATTTGTGGCATTTTTCTTTTCGGGCTTCATCAGGCGCATCTCTATTTTGGCTACGAAAACTGGCTTTTAGCCAATGAGGAGGGCGGTCTCGCCGGCATCTTTGGCGGTTTTGCCTGGGCTGGTGTCATCCTTGTTGCCAGTTTTGTTGGTGCCGGTCACAAATCTTTTTCCCGCGCCCTTTTTACCGGAATCCTTCTTTCCCTTACCGGGGTTTTATTATCAATCTCGGTTCCAGTTGCCAAGCCCCTTGCCACCATTTCCTATACCCTTTTTACCACCGGTCTTGCCAGCCTTGGCTTGACACTCTTTCTTTTCCTTGACCGCTTTTTGCGCATCCGGCTCAACCATTTTGCCATCCTTGGTGTCAATCCGCTTTTTGTCTATATGCTCTCAGGTATTCTGGGCACCATCTTTGCCCAAATCCTGCCCGCACCCCAGCCTTTAGTGATGATTGCCCTTGCCGGCACCATCTACTCTTTAACCTTTCTTTGTGCCCTTTTTCTCTACAAAAGAAATTGGTTGCTAAAACTGTAATTTCCTGCTAAAATATATTTAGATATGCCGATAAGGTATTACAGCACAAAAAGGGTTCAGGCACCAATTTTGATTGCCTGTTGGCCCGGGATGGGTCATGTCGGGATTCTTGCTGCCAGTTACCTGCGCGTGAAACTGAAGGGTGAGCCTTATGCCGAGATTGATGCCACTCCCTATTTTTTGCCGGATGCGATTGAGGTTGAAAACGGCATCGGCAGGATCCCCTTGCCCCCAAGGCAGCAGGTGTTCTATGTGAGTGAGCCCCCCCTTTTGGTGTTTGAGGGTGAGGCGCAGATTTCCGGCGAGCCCGGGATGAAAATCGCCAGCGAACTCTTGGACATCGCCCAGGAGTCGGGTGTTGGCACTGTCTTTACCGGTGCTGCCTTTGCCCTGCCGATGAGTTATCGCCAGGCGCCCAAGGTTTATGGTGTTGCCACCGACGAGATTCTCCGCCAGCGCTTTATCAGCCTTGGGATTGAGCCGCTTTCTGAGGGCAGAATCTCCGGACTCAACGGGCTCCTCTTGGGTCTTGCCAAATCCCGCTCAATCCCGGCTGCCAGTTTCCTCGCAACGATGCCCCAGTATGCGATTGAGGCGCCCAACCCCAAGGCGTCCAAGGCGGTGATTGAGGTCTTCTGCAAAATCCTCAACACCAGCGTGGATATGACCGACCTTGACGAGCGGATAAAGGAGGCGGACCGGATGATGGGTGAGTTTGAGAGGCGGGTTGCGGCGGCGCTGGAGGCGTTGCGTCAGCAGGCAGAGTCCCGGCTTGAGCAGGAGCCGGGCGAGCAGCCTGAAACCGGGGAGGCGCCCGAGCCCCATGAACTGATGGCTCATATTGAAAGGCTCTTTGAGGAGGCGCAAAGGGACATATCCAAGGCAAAGGAACTCAAAGAAGAGCTTGACCGGTGGGGTCTTTTCAAACTCTACGAGGACAGATTTTTAGACCTATTTGACAAAAGACGCAAAAAGGATTAAGACCAAAAAGAGCCTTGATCAAACCTCACCGACAGCAACGACAGGGGTAGTGGTGGGGAGGACCTGCCCTGAAAACCATAAACCAAAAACTAAAAACTCATTAACCTTTAGCCAGTATGTGATTTAGCCGTGTTTGACACCAGA
>JBDRUF010000001.1 GCA_039801245.1 candidate division WOR-3 bacterium | reverse complement strand
ACAATGAGACAGCCGGTAATGGTAATGAAGGCAGAGACAGGGATAGCCTTGAGGTTAGCCGGTAAGGTTGCCTTAGAGGTGATCCGGGATGGACATCAGGATATAACCATAGATAGAGCCTGACAGGCGGATTTGAAGGTGGATTAAGGAATAGCCCTAAGTGCGGCAGGGAAAAGGCTCTTAAGGACAGCCATCGCCAGGCATAAGGATATGGTCTTAAGGGTGTAATGGTAAGGGGTAAAGGAGACAATAAGGGAGGTGGTAGGGGGGACTGTCCCCGGGACGACCCCTGGGCTGGTCACTGACCGGGATTCTGGCACATTTATCCATTTTTGCGTATATATAAATCCCCTGTCTGGCTGTCTTTGACCTCACGGTTATTTTTCTTATACTGAAAGGATGAGTTTATTGCCGCCGCTTGTCCTCTCATTTTTACTCTTGGGTCAAATCCAGGACTCTTTTGAAAAGCCAACCATTTCTGTGGATGAACTGTGGCTTAAACTGACGCTTTCCGGCACCCGCAAACGCCTCTCCCTCGTCATCGCCGACTTCACCACGCCAAAAGGAACCAGACCGGAAACGGTCGCCTTGACCAGAAGGATTCAGGAGGTCTTTACCAGTGACCTTGAATTTTCCCTTTACTTCACATTTGAGGAACCAGAATCGGGCAAGGTCTATAACTTTTCCACCGACCCGAAAAAGCCCGACCTTAAAGGCTGGGCAACAACCGGTGCCCAGGTGCTTGTCTGTGCCGATTTTGTCCCGCGCAAGGGTGGGAGCCAGTTGAACCTGCGGCTTTATGACCTTGGAAGTTCGCGCCTGATTGCCTCCAAGAACTATCCCCTGAAACCCGATTATCGCTGGCTTGCCCATCAGATGGCAGATGATGTGATAAAACTCTTGACCGGTGAGGACGGTATCAGCTGTACCCGCATCGCCTTCTCCCGGAGCCTGGGTCAAGGTCATAAGGAACTGGCAGTGGTTGATTATGATGGTGCCGGTTATGAACAGCTCACATCATCTGGCGGGCTCAAACTCTTCCCTGACTGGTCTCCTGATGGCAACCGCATCGCCTTCTCCTCTTATGGCTCAACTTCCCTTAACTGCTATTACCTTGACCTAAACACAAGAAAGGTTATCCCGATTTCTGAGCGCTCTGGTCTGAACACCACCCCGGCATTTTCACCCGATGGCAAAACCATCGCCCTTTCCCTCACTTTTGAAGGCAACTCCGAGATTTACCTTGTTGACATCAACGGCAGAAACCTGCGCCGATTGACCAACAGCCGGGCGATTGACATCTCACCAACCTGGTCACCAAACGGCAGGCAGCTTGCCTTTGTCTCTGACCGAACCGGCACACCCCAAATATACTGCATCAACGCTGATGGCACTGACCTTCACCGCCTGACATTTTCCGGCTCCTACAACACCTCCCCTGCCTGGTCGCCAAAAGGGGACCTGATTGCCTTTGTCCAGCGCCAGCCTGATGGCTCAAACCAGATATGTCTGACAAATGTCCTTGGCGACACCTACATCAAACTCACCAGTCAGGGCAACAATGAAGATCCGGTCTGGTCACCTGATGGCTTGCATATTGCCTTTGCCTCCAACCGGACCGGTGTCTGGGAGATTTACACAATGGACTGGAACGGTGCGAATCAGCGCCGGATAACCAATACCGGTGGCGCCTTCTCCCCTACCTGGAGCCCGCGTCTGCGCCGCTAAAATTTTACCGGTCTTTCTCCTCCAATCGCCTTTGCAGTTCCTTTAACTCCCTTTTTGTCTCCTCAAGTTGCCTTTGGAGCGAGTCCAGCATCTCTCTGTAAATCTCCATACTTTTCCGCCACTCCGGTCGCAGTTTCCGCCAGGCTTCACCCAATGAGCGCAAGAACTCGGTTGAAGGGGGTAATTCCAACTCCCTCCTTTTCCGCTCCCCCAGTTCCACAATTACCCGCTTGTGCCTCTGCCGGCGAAAATAGACAAGTTCAACCCTCTCATTGGGACGAAGGCGGACCACCCGGCGTAAATCCCTTATGCTCTTAACCTTTTCACCCCCAATCTCCAAAATCACATCACCCATCTTCAAACCTGCCTTTGCACCTGGTCCATCCTTTATCACCTCCGCAACCAGGACACCATGTTCAATGCCTAAGGCGGCAAGCATTGCCGGACTCATCTCCTCCGCAACAACACCCAGCCAGCCTTCTCTCGGTTTATCATCCTTTTTTGCAGCGATAACGAGCGAGAAACAGACTAACAAAGGTAAAAAGGAAAGCCTGAAGGGCATTGTCTCACCTCCTTTTAATTCTATTTAATTGTCAAGGGGTTGGTGAAATCATACTCAATCGCACCATCCCTTATCGCATCCCCACCGATACGGGCAGCATCAGGCACCAGTGAGCTTGGCAGCCTCGGGTCAACATAGACCGCCATCGCCCTCCAGTATGACAAACTGACAATTGTATCTTCATAAAGATATGCCCAGATGACCTGAATGTTTTGCCTTTTCCTCTTACTGTATTCATCAAGGACCGAAAACAGCACCCAGTCCAGTATCGCTCGCAGACTGTCGGCACCCAAGCCCTGTCTTGTCACAGCAAGAACCGTCAGCCGCCCTTGCCTTTCTCTCGGCATCTCAATAACCGTATCAATCTGATAATATGGTTGCGGATAGACCAATCTCGGCAAAGACAAAGAAACCCTCTTTCTCTCTGGACCAAAGATTATTATGCTTAAGATGGCTACAACAGAAAGGGTTAAAACCGTAAGCCAGTACAGCTTTTTATGCCCGGACCGCGCCGCTATGCGCAACCGCTCACCAATAGAGCGAGGCATAGGCTTTCTCCCTTAACAGGCAAGGAAACGGGTCAAAATCTCCCTTATCCTCTTTGCTGCCCTGCCATCGCCAAATGGACTCTTTGCCCTTGCCATCTTTTGATAGCATCTCTTGGATTTTAGTAAGATTGAGGTCTCTCTTATTATCCGCGCCGGCTCTGTTCCCAGCAGTTTCGCTGTCCCCGCTTCAATCGCCTCAGGTCTTTCGGTCCTGTTGCGCAAGACCAAGACCGGCTTGCCAAGAACCGGCGCCTCCTCCTGAATCCCACCTGAGTCGGTCAATACGAGGTAGGAGCTTTTCAAAACCTGGATGAAATTTAGATAGTCAAGCGGCGGAATAAGGTGGATTCGCTTGTGATTGCTAAGAATCGTCCTGACCGTGCCTCTTACCATCGGGTTGAGATGAACCGGAAACACAATCTCAACATCAGGATGAAGCCTGACGATCTGACGCAGAGCCTGACAGATTCCTGTTAGCGGTCTGCCAAAGTTCTCGCGGCGGTGAATGGTAACCAACAGGAGGCGGTTATTGGGGTTGATGGTATTTAAGACTGGCACCCGTCCAGGACCTTGCCTTCTAACAATCTCCTTGAGCGCATCAATCACCGTGTTGCCGGTCACAAAGATGCGCCTTCTATCCACCCCCTCTTCAATGAGGTTCATTCTTGCCCATCCTGTCGGGGCAAAATGAAGGTCTGCGAGCGCGGTGATAAACCGCCGGTTAACCTCCTCAGGAAACGGCTGGTATTTGTCCTGTGTGCGCAGACCCGCCTCAATGTGCCCGATTGGAATTTTTTGGTAATAGGCGGCAAGGGCACAGGCAAATGCGCTTGTGGCGTCACCCTGAACCAAAACCAAATCCGGTCTCTCCTTTTTTAGTACCGGTTCAATCCGCTGAAGGATGCGCACAACCACATCGCCCAGGCTCTGATTTGTCATCATAATCCCCAAGTCGTAATCCGGCTCGAGCGCAAAGAGTTCAAGGACAGTATCAAGCATCTGACGGTGCTGGGCTGTTACCAGGACAACGACCTTAAATCTCTTGGGATAACGCCGTAGTTCCTTGATAACCGGTGCCAGTTTTATCGCCTCAGGTCTGGTTCCAAACGCAACCAAAATCTTTTTAGCACTCATCAGTGCGCCTCGCCCCAGTTTCTTCCTACCCCAATCTCGACAACCAGTGGCACCCGCAGTTTCCAGGCGTTCTCCATTTCCATCCTAACAATCTCCTTTGCCTCATCAATTCGGCTCTCCTCCACCTCCAGCAACAGTTCGTCGTGTATCTGCAAAATTATCCCTCCGGAAAAACCAGCCTGATTCAACTTTGCCTCAACATTGAGCATCGCCCGCTTCATAATATCGGCTGAGGAACCCTGCATCGGCGCATTCAATGCCGCCCGCAACGCCATCTCCGCCTGCTGCCGGTTGTCACTCAAAATTCCCGGGACCGGTCTGATTCTGCCGGCAATGGTGCGCACATAACCATCCCGCCTTGCCTGCTCGGTTATCTCCTCCCGCCACTTCGCCACCCCGGGAAACTTAAGAAAATACTCCTGAGTAAACGCCCGTGCCTCCTCAATCGGGATGTCCATCCGCGAGGAGAGCCCCCAGTCACCCATTCCATAAATAAGCCCGTAATTGACCATCTTGGCGATCCGCCGGTGTTCAGGGGTAACCACGCTTAACGGAATCCCTAAAATTGCCGCGGCGGTTGCAGCATGAATGTCTTCACCCCGGACAAACGCCGCTGTCAAACGCTCATCCCCGGTGAAATGGGCAAGAACCCGCAACTCAATCTGCGAATAGTCAGCAGAGATAAAGAGCATCCCCTTGTCAGCAACAAAACCCTTTCTTATCCTTCTCCCCTCTTCACCCCGAATCGGGATATTCTGCAGATTGGGTTCAGAACTGGATAACCTGCCGGTGCTTGTGCCCCATTGGTTGAACCGGGTGTGGAGCCGGTGGGTTTTTTCATCGGCAAGCGCGGGCAAAGGACTAAGATAGGTATTGCAGAGCTTGTCAATCTCCCGATACCTCAGAACCTCACGCACAATCGGATGGGCATCAATTAAGTCCTCAAGCACATCCGAACTGGTAGAAAATCCGGTCTTGGTCCTTTTTCCCTTGGGTAATTTCAGACGATTGAAAAGCACCTCGGCAAGCTGCTTGGGTGAACCGATATTAAACTCCACCCCTGCCAGTTGCCATACCCTTTTCTCAATCTCCCTTTGCTCTCTTAATAACTCCTCATTAAGGAAGCGAAAGTAATCTGGGTCAATCTTTACACCCCGCTCCTCCATCCTCGTCAGGACATAAATCAGAGGCATCTCCAGCTCCTCACAAACAGCGCCAAGACCCCGGGCAGCAATCTCTGGCAAAAGCGCCTGATAAACCCTTAATGCCCAGATTGCCCGTTCAGCCCCCTCTTTAATCTCAACCGTCCTGTCAAGGACCTGGGCAACGACATCCTCAGGACTAAACCCCTTGCGGTTCGGGTCAGTAAGCCAGGTCCCGACGATGGTGTCAAAAAGCCTCCCCTGCGGGTTGAACCCTGCCCGATGCAACTCTTTTAACTCCTCCTTAATATCAAACCCGACCAAGACAAATTGACCCTCTGCCAATACCCTTGCTAAAACCCCTTTTTCCTTTGCCGGCACGAGCATCACCTCATTGCCGTCTAAACTCACCCACAACCCCTTTTCCGGCTCAAATGCAAACCCGATAGCCTTTGATTTAAATAACTGCGCCAACCGCGCCGAATCATACTCCGCAACCACCACGACCCTTTCCTCTGCCTTTTTTTGCCCGTTCTCACCTGCCAGTTCTCTTAAAAGGGAATGAAACTCCAACTGCCGGTAAATCTTGCCCAGCGCCTCCTTATCGGGCTCAGCAGGACGCAACATCTCCATCTCCACCTCCACCGGCGCCCTGGTATTGATTACCACCAAATCCCGGGAAAGCCTTGCCAAGTTTTCATAAGGACGCAACCGCTCCTCCCGTGCGAGCGCCTCATCCAAAGTCCGATACTTCAACAGAAGCCCCAGCGCCCTTTTCGGACCAATTCCCGGGACCCCAGGAACATTGTCAACCGCATCACCGGCAAGGGCAAGAAAATCTGGCACCTGCTCCGGAGTCACACCCAGTTTCTCCTTCACATCATCCGCTTGGTAAAACCTCTCTTTCCAGGGGTCATAAACCACCACCCCCTCATCAACCAACTGCAGCATATCCTTGTCTGAACTGACAATCACCGCCTCCAGCCCCTCCTCCTTTGCCCTTCGGGCAAGTGTACCAATAACATCATCCGCCTCCACACCTGGCACCTCCAGATACCTTAACCCCAATGCCCGGACCAAATCCTTAACAACCGGAATGGAACGGGCAAGCTCATCCGGTGTCTTTGGCCTCTGCGCCTTGTATTCAGCATACTGCCTTTCTCTAAAGGTGATGCCCGGGGCATCAAAAACCACCGCCGAATAATCCGGTTGCAAATCCCGGAGCACCTTCTTCAGGGTGTTGTTAAACCCGAAGACCGCTGAGGTGTTCTCCCCCTTTGAATTCCTCAACGGCTTGCGGATAAAGGCAAAGAAACTCCGGTAAAGAATTGAATGGGCATCAAAGAGCACCAGCCGTTTCATTATCACTCAGTATAGGTTATTGATTGAGATGGTCAAGCAACACCCAACCCAACCTTGCGGTGAACAACCACCTTTCCCAAAAAGGCAACAAAACCCTTAGGATATTCCCCCGGGAGGTGGTGGAGGGGACCTACCCCAAAACAAAACTAAAATATAATACAATAAAATAAATTATTGTTTATTAATAACTTATGCATTCATCAATAAAATGGCGGGGCTTTTACAACTGGGCGTCTTCAGGAAAGGCAATCACTTTTATGACAAGTTTGACTTTAATATCAAACTGAGGTATAAAATAACCGATGTCCCCGGAAAGGCAAAAGAGCGATTTTGTCCATCTCCACACCCATTCCGAGTACAGCCTCTTGGATGGCGCAACCCCAATTGAGGATATGGTAAAACTGGCTAAGGACTTTGGGATGCCGGCATTGGCGCTTACCGACCATGGCAATATGTTTGGTGCCATCAAGTTTTACAAGGCGGCACAAAAGGCAGGTATCAAGCCCATCATCGGGGCTGAGGTGTATGTCGCCCCGCGTGACCGACGGCTGAAGGAAATCCGTGCCGACATCCCGGAGGCAAGCTTCCATCTCACCCTTTTGTGTAGGAATGAAACCGGCTACTACAACCTCATCAAGTTGGTTTCCCTTGCCTATCTTGAGGGGTTTTATTACAAGCCACGCATTGACAAGGAGCTTTTGGCAAAATACGCTCAGGGGTTAATCGGCCTCTCGGGCTGTCTTAAAGGCGAGGTGAACTGGCACCTCTTAAGGGAGGATTATGAAGGTGCAATGGCAGCCGCCGCATCATATCAGGAGATTTTGGGACCAGACAACTTTTACCTTGAGATAATGCGCACCGGTCTTCCGGACCAGGAAAGAATCATCCCGAAAATTTTGGACCTGTCCAGTACCCTTGATATCCCGATTGTCGCCACCAATGACTGCCATTACCTCCGACCTGAGGATGCTCTTGCCCAGGATGTCCTTCTATGCATTCAGACCGGCAAGCGGCTTAAAGACAAAGACCGGTTACGCCTGAACTCCACCGGATTTTACTTTCGTTCGGGTGCGGAGATGCAGACGCTGTTTTCAGACATCCCTGAGGCAACGAAAAACAGCAAGGAGATTGCCGACCGCTGTAACCTCTTGCTTGACATTGAACACCGGCGCTTCCATCTGCCCGCATTCCAGCCGCCTAAGGAATACGGTGATGAGTTTGAATACCTCGCCTATCTTGCCCGGAAAGGGATGGAAAAACGCTACCCGCACATTACCCAGTCGGTAGTGCAAAGGCTGGAGCAGGAGTTGGCGGTAATCCAGAAGATGGGCTTTGCCGGCTACTTTCTCATTGTGCGCGACATCATTCGGGAGGCAAAGCAAAAAGGTATCCCGGTAGGACCGGGACGGGGTTCAGCAGCGGGCTCGCTGGTCTTGTATTGCCTTGGTGTTACTGAAATTGACCCATTGCGTTATGGACTTTTGTTTGAACGCTTTCTCTCAACCGAACGTGTCACCCTGCCCGATGTTGACGTCGACTTCTCCGACTCAAGGCGTGGTGAGATAATTGATTACATCCGGAAACGGTATGGGAGTGATTCGGTTGCCCAGATCATTACCTTTGGCACAATGCAGGCACGACAGGCGGTCCGTGATGTCGGCAGGGTCTTAGAAATCCCAATCCCTGAGGTTGACCAGATTGCCAAGTTGATACCACCGGGTCTTGACCTTAAACAGGCGGCAAAAGAAATCCCAGAGTTAAATTATTTGATTAATTCCCAGCCGCGCTATCAGGAACTATGGTCAATTGCCCAGAAACTTGAGGGGTTAAGCAGACATGCATCGGTCCATGCCTCGGCAGTCGTGATCACACCAAAGCCGTTACTGGAGTTTGTGCCCCTTTACAAAGCACCAGATGCCGACCTCTGCACCCAGTATGATATGTACACCCTTGATGACATCGGGCTTTTGAAAATGGACATCTTAGGATTGCGGACATTGACTGTAATTGATGAAGCGGCAAAACTTATCCGCACCCAAGAACCTGATTTCAGCATTGAGAGAATTGACCTTGATGACCAGCGTACTTATCAACTCATCCAACGAGGTGAAACCACCGGCCTTTTCCAGTTGGAAAGCCCGGGGATGCGTGACCTGTGCAAAAAAACCCATCCAGAAAAACTTGAACACCTCATCGCCCTTATTGCCCTTTACCGACCAGGACCGATGGACCTCATCCCCCAGTATGTTGCCCGTAAGAACGGTCTGGAACCGGTGGAATACGAACACCCTCTCCTGGAACCATTTTCCAAGGAGACCTACGGAATTCTCATCTATCAGGAACAGGTTATGCAGGCGGCCCAGGTTCTTGCCGGCTATACCCTTGGTCAGGCAGACATTCTGCGCCGGGCAATGGCAAAGAAGAAACCCGAAGAGATGGCAAGCCTGAGAGAAAGTTTTGTTCAAGGGTGTCTCAAGAATACCGGCATTCCTCCCCAAAAGGCGGAGAGAATATTTGAAATCCTGGAGAAATTTGCCGGTTATGGCTTCAACAAGTCGCATGCCGCTGGCTACGCTTACCTATCGTATCTAACCGCATTCCTCAAAGCCAATCATCCGGTAGAGTTCATCGCCGCCTCCTTGACCAGCGAAATTGGTGACTTTGATAAACTGGCGAAGTTTGTCAAGGAGGCACGGCGCATGGGAATTACCATCCTGCCACCCGATATTAATATGAGTCAGGTACAGTTTGCGATTGAAAATGGTCAGGTCCGTTATGGGCTTGCTGGACTGAAAAATATCGGCAGCGCCGCTGCTGAAGCCGTTGTGGAGGAACGCGCGCAAAATGGACCGTATCAAAACCTCCTTGATTTTCTCATCCGCACAAGGGGAAAGGTGAACCGCAAGGCGATTGAATCGCTTATCAAGGCGGGGGCATTTGACAGATTCGAAACGAACCGCCAGCGCCTATTGTCCAGACTGGAGACGGAAATGAGCAAGGCGGCATCAGAGCGACTACTTTATAAAGACCGCCAGTTCGAACTTTTTGGCACGGATTTAGTTACTGAAGTTAATTCAACCGAACCTGAGGTTTTTGATGAGTCAACCCTTTCAACCTATGAGAAAGAGGCGTTCGGATTTTATTTCTCCTCCCATCCGCTGGAACGCTATCAATCGGCATATCGGGCGTTGGGTCTAATATCAACAGGTCAGTTAGAAGGAATATCTGAAAATACCTCGGTTATGGTTGGGGGAATTATCACCGCGAGAAAGATTCGCAAAGATAAACGAGACCGAGAGTATTTCATTGTTACGATTGAGGATTTTGACTCCTCGGTGGAGGTAATGGTATTTGCCGACCTTTTGAGCTCCTGTCGACAGCTTCTCACAATCGATAATCTGGTAATAGTTCAAGGCAAGCTAAAGGTTCGCGCCGGTGCCGAATCCTCGACCACTCCAGGAACACCTCAAATCTGGGCAGAAAGGATGATTGAATTTTCCTCAATATCAAGATTTGTGAATAGTATCGACATCGAAATTAACAGTGACATTTTAAGCGACAAGATGCTCGCAAAGATTAAAGATGTACTAAAGGAGTTTCCCGGGGATATAGCGGTTTACCTTAATCTGGTTCTATCTGACGGGTCTAAGAGAACTTTTTATTTAAAGAAATTCCCAGTGAGACTTGAAAATGAATGCCTTGACAAGTTAACCGCAATCGTCGGTATTGATGGTCTCCGAATGAAAGCAACTCTGCCGCCCCCTCCCCGCTCCAATTCTCAAAATTCGGGAATCTGATTTAAATTTGCCGCTTGTCAGTAGATTGTTAACTGCTCCAACCGCCTAATCCGTTCTGCAAGAGGCGGATGGGAGGCAAAGAGGTCTGTTTTTTCCATTTTATCTTTCCCAAAGGGATTGGCAGTAAACATATGAGCAGTGGCAGGGGATGCCATTTGCAGTTTGCCTGACCAGGTACCGATTTTACGCAGCGCATTTGCCAATCCATAAGGGTTGCGGACAATGTAGGCGCCCGAAGCATCCGCTAAATACTCCCGCTCCCTTGATATCGCCGCCCTGATAACTGCCACCAAAAATGGGGCAATAATTGCCAAAACAATGCCGATTAAAAGGAAAATTAAGCCTACCTGTCCACCACGGGACCGAGAGTCACGGCGTCTGCCCCCTCCCATAAACAAACCCCAGCGGAGAAATATATCCCTAAATAGAATCAAAAGCCCGCCCAAAATCGCAACAACAGTCATTAACAGGATATCATAATTGCGGATGTGAGCGACCTCATGGGCAATAACACCCTGGAGCTCCTCCCGATTCATCATCTGTAAAAGCCCGGTTGTCACCGCCACTGCGGCATTTTTCGGGTTCCGACCAGTGGCAAAGGCATTGGGCGCATCGTCCTCAATAATATAAACATTTGGCTTGGGAATACCAGCTGCAAGCGCCACCTCCTCAACAACATTGTGCAACTCGTAAAAATCCTCCTGCGCTGCCGGTCGCGCCCGGTTCACTGCCAGTGCCACTTTATCAGAATTATAGTAAAGCCCCAGATTGTAAATCACGATAAATAGGGCAAACAAGATATAATACTCTAGACCCCAGTGAAAAAAATAGCCAAGTAGATACCCAACACCCCCTAGAAGTAATGTAAACAAGAAAACAAAAAGAAAAGTTGCCCTCCGATTCCGCGCAATCAACTGATAAAGATGCTGTCTTTCAGGCATCGATTTTAAAAACTGACCTTAGGCACCTCCCGTTCAGCCGCGGGTATTTCATAAAATTCTGCCGGTCTAAATTTAAAGATACCAGCGATGATATTAAAAGGAAACATCTGCACATGGTTATTGTAATCCATAACCACATCATTGTAAAACTGACGGGCAAAGGCAATTTTATTTTCAGTATGTGCCAACTCCTCCTGGAGTCTTAAAAAGTTCTGATTTGCCTTAAGATCAGGGTAATTTTCTACCACTGCAAAAAGGCTCTTGAGGGTAGCACTCAACTGGCTATCAGCCTTTGCTGCCTCTGCCGGACCTTTAGCCCCCATCATAAGTTCCCGTGCTTCAGCAACTTTTTCAAACACCTCCCGCTCGTGCGCGGCGTAACCCTTTACCGTTTCAACCAGGTTGGGAATCAGGTCGATGCGGCGTTTTAACTGCACATCAATCTGATGCCAACCATTTTTAACACGGTTTCTACTGCGTACCAAAAGGTTAAAAGTCCCTACAAAAAATAGCAATGTCACTATAATGATACCTGCTATTATTACCAATACTAACGGCATTTCATACTCCTTTATTTTAAGCCTTCTTAACCTTCAAACTCAAGATGAATCTTAAGCCGCGGTGCGGTAAACTCTTCGGGTAAAGGAGGTAATTTGCGCGTCACCATTATCGCCCGAAGACAGGACTCATCAAAGATTGCATCTCCTGAGCCTCGCTCAAGTTTAATCTCTCTCAAACTCCCATCCCGTTCTATTACAAACATTACTGTTGCAGTTATTTTCTTTGTTCTGTTACTCTGTGGATCTTGCCAGTTTTCCGCAATTCGCTCGAGCATCTGTTGAATATAAAAATTATAACCAAGTGCCGCAACACCCTCAACTTTTGCACCTAACCCTGCACGTTTTATCATAGCGTCCGTGCCCTTTGGTTCTAACTTTGATTTTGGCTTTTCTCCTTCCTTTTTTATTGGTGTAGGCTTAGGTATCTGCTCAAAAAGATGGGCGGTAGATGGCAAATTTTCCTCGCCAGGTGTTATACCCCGAAGAATCTCAACAGTAATCACCGCTGGTCTGGTTGCCGTCTCGGATTTTTTTACATTCTGAGTGATAAATGCTATAATCCCAACCAAGATGATGTGTCCAGCAAATGAAATTAATAACTCCCGCTTCAACTCATCCCCTTCCCTTTTTACTTAGGAAGTGCAGTTAGACCAATATGAGAAATCCCTTGTTCTCTAATCAGCCCTAAGACCTCGATAATTGTTCCGTAATCCACCCGGCGATCGGCATGCAGATAAACCCGTTCGTATTTACCTTTGGCAAGCTGAGACACAAGCGCTTTGCTGAACCCTTGCAGAGAAACTGCCTTAGTCCCAATGAAAATCTGCTTGTCCTCCCTGATGGAAATCACGAGACCCGCACCGGTCTGAGGTTCGGGCTTTGTGGTTCTGGGCAAATCAAGGTCTATCCCTTGCTGCCGGCTCAATGCTGTAGAAACACCGGCAATAAGAAAGATAATCATCAAAGTAAAACTAACATCCGCTAACGAGGTGATGTTCATTTCCGCGAGAAATTTCAGCCTTCGTTCCTTGAATCTGCTAGGGCTCATCTATATATCGCTTGGTGGTTCCTTTATCTTCACTGGTCAAAAGTCGGTACATCTCCAGCCTGAATAGCCCAGTCAACTCTGATGTAAACCGTTCCATCTCCGTCTGTAGGCTTTTTACCTTACTGACAAAATAATTGTAAAAAAATGCCGCTGGAATCGCCACCAATAGTCCCATAACCGTTGTTACCAATGCATCTGAAATTCCCGGTGCAATTAACTGCAAAGTCGGCAATTGTGCCCCCCGCAGTGATAGAAATGTCCGAAGCACACCCTGAACAGTTCCCAAAAGACCAAGGAAAGGTGCTACCATTGTCGTAATGGCAAGAAAAGACAACGAACTCTCCAACTGCTCAGTTACCCGGGAGTTTGCCCGCTCCATAGCCTCGGTGATATTGGTAATAAGCTGACCAAACAATTCCACATTCCAATTGCAAAACTCTCGCTGGAGTGAATGCCATTCCTCCACCGCCGAGCCTAACAATGACACAAGTGGCGAAGCAGGAAACAGCCGCGCGAGTTCCTGATAATCGTTGATGTTACGGCGGTAACCGAATGCCTCAAGAAAGGCACGTGACTGTGCCTGTGCCCGCCGCAACTGCCGGCTTTTACGAAAAAATATCGCCCAGGAAACCACCGACATCAAAAAAAGAATTATTATTATTATTAAAGCAAATGGTCCCGCCGAGATGAAAGGGGTTAAAAATTTATTTGAGACCATCAAATGGATTATTGTTTGGGTTTCAAACGCTCTTGCGCCAGTTTTGCCTCAGGACTTGATGGATAATTCTCAACCACCTCCCTAAATTTTTCTTGCGCCGCACTCGTCTTCCCCTGGAATTGATAAATTAATCCCAACTTGTACACTGCGGCTGGCACCTTGTTCCCATCTGGATATTTATTTTTCACCTGCTTAAACTCGATTTCGGCACTATCCAGTTGATTCAACGAATAAAAACATTCTCCTAACCAGTACTGGGCGTTATCTGCCATCTCACTCGAGGGAAAAAGCTGAATAAATCGGCGGAAACCCATTATTGCCGTTTGATATTCACCCTTAGTAAAATCAAGATACGCAGTATTATAAAGTCGATCGGCATCAATTCCTGCAACTGCGGTATCGACAATCACCACAGCAGTTTCATTTGGAGTCGAACTACCAGTTGTGATTTCCCCACGCCAAGCACCTACCCGTCTTCCAATCCGTTCGACTCGCTCGGCTAAATCTGTTAGCTCAGCATCCACCGCACCAATTTGAACCTCAATTTTTTCAATGGCATCAAAAGCATCTGCCCGCAACCGCCCAAAGTCCTCCTCTTGCTTCAGTTGCTTTTTCTCTATGCGATTAAGGCGAACCGCTATCGTATCCAAAAGTTCCCCCCGACGCACATACTCACGATGAATCCCACATCCGGTGAATAAAATGGCAGCCAATAGGCTCCTGAATGACAGAAATATCGCTGGCGATTTCAAAAAGAGCCTACTGGCTGCCATTTATAATCAATCCAATCTATAAACCAACCCCTACTCGCTTGAGCTCTTAAACTCGCACCGTCTATTGAGGTGGTATTGCGCCGAGTCAGTTGTTACCAGCCTCTCCTCACCATAACTAATAGTGTTAAGGACATCAGCAGGAATGCCTAGGTTAATCAAATACTTTCTCGCTGACTCTGCCCGGCGCTGACCAAGAGCCATATTATACTCAGATGTGCCAATCGGACAGCAGTGACCTTCAATCGTTACCCTCACCTTTTGACCGCTATTAATCACATTCTTTATCTTACTCGCATTGCTCTGAAGAATCTGGGCGTCACCCGGCCTGATGTCAGATTTATCAAAGTCGAAGTAAATCGTTTGCAGGTCCAATTGCACCCGCGGTTTTTCCGGCGGGACAACCTCTTCTTCTGGCGGCTCCACCACCACCGGTTCTTCAGCAACCGGTTTCACGCACTTCTTTGGGCAACCAACAAGAATGAGCACAAAAGCAATGCCCATCAAAATGGTTGTGATTTTAACTGCTGCTTTCATCTGCTTTCCTCCTTTTTATTTTTAAAATTGCCTTCAACATTAATTTATATCCATGCTATCGCTCCTGTCAACTTTAGCCACCAACTTTCTTACCGCTTCTGCCCGGTACCTCAAGAGGAACCCCTTTTTTGCAAAGCGGACATTTATCGGACTCGTAATTTCTAACCGGCTCTTTATAGACGCTATAAAACGGAACTGAAAAGTCAACCCCGACACTGCGGTCTATAAAAACGCCAATACCCACAATCTTAGCCTGTATTTCCTCCAGTGCTGCAAGCGTCTCCCTTATTGAACCACCGGTAGTCATCACATCATCCACCACCAACACCCGGTCCGTCTCCTCAACAACAAACCCCCTCCCAATTTTCCTTCCCCTTTCTCCTTTTTCAGCGATTATGCACCGACATTCTAACTGCCTTGCCACCTCATAAGCAACAATCACCCCCCCAGTAGTTGGTCCACAAACTACCGTTATCCCCTGCGACTGGAAATGCGTGGCAAGAGCCTGGGCAAACCGCTCACAAAGTTTTGGCTGTTCCAGAATCCTAAATTTCTCAAAATAACGGTCGGAGTGCATTCCTGATGTTAAAAGAAAATGCCCCTCCCGTAGCACCTGATATCTCTTTAGCAAATCACCCAATTCCGCTTCCATCATTTACCACCTAACCTTTCTCTAATCTCTCTGATTGCCGCAAGTGGATCGGGGGCTTCGTATATCGGTCTACCAACAACAATGTAATCGGCACCAGCCTCTGCCGCCTGGGCAGGCGTCATAACACGCTGCTGGTCATCGCCTAATCTGGCCCCTCCTAACCTAATACCGGGTGTGACTACAATAAACCTCGAACCGCACCTTTTCTTAATCTGCCTGATTTCCATCGGTGAGGCAACAACCCCATCACAGCCCATACTCTGTGCCAGTTCCGCCAGTGCCAGAACCCGAGTCTCAACCTCCTGGGAACAGCCAGTAATCTGAGTCAAACCTGCCCGGTCAAGGCTTGTTAAAACTGTTACCCCAAGAACAACCGGTTTCTCTACCCCCTTCATTTCAGCGGTTTCCTTTGCCGCTTTATTGGCGGCGTATAGCATCTCCGCGCCTCCCATTGCATGAACGGTTAGCATCTTGACCCCAAGTTCGGTTACCGCCGCCACCGCCTTGGCAACAACCGAAGGAATATCGGCAAACTTTAAATCCAGAAAAACCTTTGCCCCCTGGGAAACAAACTCTTTAATCAACCCCGGACCAGTTTTTGCCCAGAGGTCGATACCAATCTTGTAAAAATCAACCTGATTACCAATCTCTCCTAACAATCCCAGCGCCTGTTGTGCATCTTCTACATTTAAAGCCAAAATCAGTTTTGTCATCACCCTCTCCTTGCTGTTCCCACAATACTTTCCCATCCCTTAATCCTCTTTTCCGAGATAATAATTTTTAACTCCTGCAAGACCCGCAGTGCTCCGTTCGGTGCAGTCAGATTGGCAGAACCAACCTGAACCAGCCTGGCACCGGCACAAAGAAAATCAAATGCATCCCTGCCGCTTATTATTCCGCCACACCCGATCACCGGTATTTTAACTGCCGCGGCAACCCGGTCAACGCAAAACAGGGCAAAAGGTTTTATCGCCGGACCGGAAATCCCCCCGGTTCTACCTCCCAAGAAGGGTCTGCCATTATCATCAAGAATCAATCCGTACAATGTGTTGATCACCGTTACCGCATCTGCACCTGCAGCCTCTGCTGCCTTTGCCGTCTCTCTTGGGTCGACAAAATTGGCGGTCAATTTCACCACAAGGAGTTTCTTTGTCCTTTTTCTCACCGCTCTCGTTATCTCCTCAACCTTCTGGGGAGTTTGGCCAAAAACCGCTCCACCCTCACTTACATTCGGACAGGAAAGGTTCAACTCCAAGCCATCAATATTTTCCTCCTCCAGCCCTTCAGCCAAACGGATGAACTCATCCACCTCGAACCCGGCAACATTCACCAGAATCCGGGTCTTAATTTTTTTCAGTTTCGGCAGGATTTGCCTTTTAAATTTGATAAGCCCGGGGTTCTCCAGCCCTACCGAATTCACTATCCCGCTCGGAACCTCAGCAATCCTTGGTGGTGGATTCCCCGCCCTCTCTTCTAATGTCACCCCCTTGGTCACAATTCCACCCAAGCGGTTGGCAATGCCCTTAAACTCAACTCCATAACCGAATGTCCCGGATGCGGCAAGAACCGGATTGGCAAACCTTACACCCCCAACAACCACCTCACCCTTCATAATCTCACCTCGTTCAAGAACACCACCGGACCATCCTTACAAAGCCTGAGATAGCCTCCTTCCCTCCTCTCAACCGCACAACAGTAGCAAATCCCAACCCCGCACCCCATCCTTTCCTCAAGAAACCCCCATACCGGCACCTGGTCAACATTCTCCATCAGAAACTTAAGCATTGATCTCGGACCGCAGGCAAAGACAACCGGCTTTAATAAGGTTTTGATTGCCCTCATAGCCGGTTGGGTAACGAACCCTTTTTCACCAGCACTGCCATCATCGGTTGCGAGTATGACCTTTACCTTCAGCCGCCGAAAATCATTGACCAAAATCAACTCCGAGGCTGTTTTTGCTCCTAAAATTACATTCACCCGGTTTTTTTCTTTTAGGACCCTTGTTAAAAACAGAAGTGGGGCAGCACCAACACCACCACCACAAACCACCACATCCCTTCCTTTAAATATGGGTGCCGGCTTGCCCAAGGGACCAAGAACATCCCATCCATCACCCGGTTTTGTTCTGCTCAATTCGACGGTCCCCTTCCCCACAACCTTAAAAATAAACCGCAAAAAATCGCCCCTCACATCCGCAACAGATAGCGGACGCCGCAAGAGCAAATCCCCTCTTTTGTTTACCTTCACCCCAAAAAACTGACCCGGCTTTGTCTTTCCTGTTACATCTGGTGCCTCCACCCACACCGAAACAACCTCCTGTGTCAACCAGCTTACCTCTGCTACCCTTACCTTGAAGTTCACCCCGGGCTCACCTCTTTTTTTCCTCAGAGGACATCAAACCCAGAAGCCGCCTGGACTCATCCGCATATTCGGTTTTTGGGTATTCGGCAACAATCTTTTTCAGCACCTCGGCGCCAGCAAGAGAGTCCTGCTTTATCCGCATTAAAATCCATGCCTTGGCAAACAGCGCCTTTGGTGCCCATTCAGTATTGGGAAACGAGTCGTAGACCTGTTGATAAATCGCCATCGCGTTGTCATATTCACCCAGATTTAGAGCATGCACCTCAGCAAGAAGAAACCTCGTCTCCGCAGGCGTACGGCTGCGCAGCGTGTCCCTGATAATTGCCTCCAAAAGTGCGAGCCGCTTGGTTGCCAGAACCCCGTACTCAGACTCCGCCCGCCTTTGCTTAGCACTGTCATAATAAACCATTGCCCTTTCGAAATCCTTGTTTTCCTCGTAATATTTGCCAATCATAAATGCCGCCTCAGCACCGTTTGCATTGTTACTGCGCACCTGGGCAAAGGCTGCGAGTGCCTCATTGTGCCTTCCCATTCCCGTATACGCCTTGCCCGCCAACAGGTTGAACTCACCATCAAGTTCCGAATATCTGCCCAAAACATCACGAACCATCTTCAAGACATCATCATATCTTTCCTCGGCAAGCCGACAGAGGGCAATCTTCAGTTTTGCCTCTGCCCTTTTGCGGGCATCGGTCTCAATCTGGGCATAGCGGTTAAACCAGACCTCGGCAAGGGCATAGTTACCGAGCCGTAAACAGCCCTCAGCAAGCTGCCTTACCGCCTCCCGGTAATATCTTGATTTCGGAAAACGCTGGACAAAATTTTTAAGAGAATCAACCGCCTCCTGGTCATCACCCCGCTCCAGGGCAATCATGGCAAGGTGAAAACTGGCTGCGTCCCGGAACTTAGGATAAGCCTGCTTCACCCGCTCCAAAACCAGCCTGCCAGTGCCAGTATTCCCATCCTTTATCAGGGCAATCCCGCGGTAAAAGGTTGCCTCGGGCAAAAATGGGGAATTGGGAAAAGCCAGTTCCAACTGCTCAAAAGACCTGGCAGCCCTGCCAAACTCCCCCTTTTCATAATAACCCCTACCGATCAGAAAAAGGGCATCATCAACCCATCTTGACTTAGGCCACCGGGAAATCACCAGTGCCGACTTTTCAATCGCCTTGTCAAACTTTGGCTTTGCCAGACCCGCCTGCCCCCTCTCCTTTAACATCATCCCCTCACGGTAATATACCTGGGCATTGTAAAAGGTATTGAAATAGGCGCAGCCGGCAAAGAGCACCAGTGCCGAAAGATGATAAAGAACTGAGCGAGCCTTCAATCTTTCCTCTCCTATTAACATAACCTGATTACCACCCTATGTCAAGCAAAGATACCATCTGCAAATCGCCAATCACCCCTCCAATTCAGCCTCTGGCCATAACCAACCCCGGGATGGTGGAGTGGACCTACCCCATCCCCAAATTGCCATTTTGCTAACATATTGTTAAATAAAGGCTTAAAGATTTCAGCCAGCAAATCTTATCCTCAGCCTTATCTATTGGCGGCTGAAATCACTTTATCCCACAAACGGTGTCACCGGGTTTAATATTGCGAGAGAAAAACCAGCCCGAATTTACCTCAAGGGCATAACGCACCGGCCTTGATGAACGGTAACGGCTTAAAGTATCAAGCGGTTGCATCTCAAGGATGTCGGTGATGATGCCCGTTGAATCAATAAAGGCGATGGCAAGTGGGATATAGGTGTTCTTCATCCAGAAACTTAAGGTCTCATCATTTTCGAAAACAAAAAGCATCCCCGAATCCGAGCCGAGATGGGTCCGAAACATCAAACCCTGGATCCTCTCCTCCTCCTTCCTCACAACCTCTGCCCAGATTCTATTCCCTTTGATATCAAGACCCAAAACCTCCTTTTTCTCCTTTGAGGGCAAGCGCCTTTCCTTTTTTCCGCCACAGCCGCTTAGTGAAACTAACAAAAATACCACGAGATAGATAAGAACGTTATGCGCCTTTAATATCACTTCAGAGAACAATTTCTGAAAGGTCAGCAACCCTTGCAAACAAACCCCGCACAAGGTTTAAAAGCCTGAGCCGGTTCAGCCGCAAATTTTCATCCTCACACATCACCAGGACATCATCAAAAAACCGGTCAATTGACTCCCGTAATGAAAGGAGAATCTTCAGGGCGGCATCATAATCCCTTTTTCTCAACATCCTTTCAAGTTCGGGCTCAACCTCTCTCGCCTTTTCCCAGAGCCGCTTCTCCGCCTCCTCAGCAAACCACTTCGGCTCAGGCAATCCACTAACCTCCTGCCCGCGGAGAATATTGGCAACCCTTTTCTGACCTATCACCAGCATAGAAAATTCCGGGCTCGTGCGGAGGTTTTGAAGAGCCCGTGCCCGGGCAAGCGCCTCTGAAGGGGTATGCCAGACCGTTTTCAAAACCGCATTGGCAACATCGTACCTGACCCCCTTCTCTGAGAGAATAGCGGCGAGCCGCTCCTGCAGGAGTTGCAAAACCATATCCCGGACCTTTTCATCCCCGCGCCCAAATAACTCCAACCCCTTCTGTACCAACTCGTCAACAGCGATTTGCCACCCATTCTCAAGGATTATCAACAACAAACCGCTTGCCTGCCTGCGCACCGCAAATGGGTCCTCTGAACCGGTGGGGATGTTGCCAGTAAGGTAGGTGCCGATGATATTATCAACCTTGTCCGCAATACTTAAAATTCCCCCTAAGACCGTCTTTGGCAACCCATCATCAGGACCTTTGGGCTGATAGTGCTCACCAATTGCCTGGGCAACCATTTCATTTTCACCCAGGAGCCGGGCGTAAATACCACCCATAACACCCTGCAGGGAGGTAAACTCCTTTTCCCTTACCAGTTGGGTCAAAAGGTCCGCCTTGCAAAGATACGCCGCTCTGTCAAGGAGAGCCTTGTCCGCATCAGGCACAGATTCAGCAATAAATGAGGCAAGTTGCCGCAGCCGTATCGTCTTTTCATAATAACTGCTCAACCCCTCAATCCAGACCACCCGGCGCTCCTCTTCAACCAAAGATTCCAGCCCGGTCTTTAAATCGTTCTCAACAAAAAACAGCGCATCCCTGAGCCTCGACTCAATCGCCCGCTCATACCCTCTGCGGACCAAACCCTGGTCACAATTCGGCGTATTCGCCACCGCAATAAAGTAGGGCAAAAGCCCGCCATCACGGTCAGCCACCGAAAAACAGCGCTGATGCATCCTCAGTGCGGTTGTTAACACCTCCGGGGGCAGTTTGAGGTACTGGGGCTCGAATCTGCCAAGAATCGGCACAGGGAACTCGGTGATGTTGACCGTCTCCTCAATCAACTCCTCGTCCTTCACAATCAAACCATTAACCTCTGCAGCCAGTTCTGTCAGCCGCTCAAGAAGGAGTGACCTCCGTCGGTAGGGATTAACGACAACCTTATAACTTTCAAGCAGTTGCTCATAATCATCCGCCTTAGAAATAGCTACCGGCTGCTCACTAAAGTTGCGGTGACCGAAGGTCACATTCCCAGCAACGACACCCTCAATTGAAAATGGCACCACCTCGCTTCCCAAGAGACATAAAATCCAGCGGACCGGCCGGGAAAAACGGAAGTTCCCTTCATTCCAACGCATCAGTTTGGGAAAAGGCAGGGTGGCAATGACCTCGGGAAGGCGGTCGGCAAGGATTTTCGCTGTTGGCACCGCCGGGATTTCCTTTTTAACAAACACATAATCACCCTTTGCCGTCTCCTTGACAAACAAATCCTCCACCCTCTTCCCTTGAGCCGCAGCAAAACCCATCGCTGTCTTTGTCGGTTTACCATCACTGTCAAAAGAGACCCTTTTGGGCGGACCCTGCACCTCAACCACAGCACTTGGCTTTTCCTTTGCCACCGCTTTAATGTAAACAGCCAGCCGCCGTGGTGAAAAAAGCGCCGCGCTGACACCAAACCCAATGCCATTCTCTTGGAGAATATTGACAACCCGGCGCTTAAGTTCTTCAGCGGTGCCCGGGATCACCCCGGGCGGCAGCTCCTCGGTGCCGATTTCCAATAAAAAACTTTCCACGTATGGATAATATAATCTTAAATTCCGATGTCAAGGTAAAGAACATCTCTCCATTTGACCATTAAAAATGCTGTTTTAAAATATAACAGTGGCTTGGAGATTACCGGCGTTAACCGCGATTCTCCTTTTACTCTCAGGCTGTTCATCTCCATCTGACCGCCTTCGTAGAGATTTGAAATCTCCTGACCCGATGAAGCGGGCAAAAGCCTGTGAAAGGCTCGGGCAACTAAAAGATAAGAATGCCGTGCCCCTGTTAATAGAACTACTTGCCGACACTATACCTCTTGTCCGGCTTAACGCCGCGCTCGCATTGGCTAAAATCAAGGATGAGACGGCGCTTCCCCATCTTGCCCAGCGAGCAGAAAAAGAGCCCCAAGATGAGGTAAGAATGGCGATGGTCCGAGCGCTCGCTGATTTTGGTCAAGGCGGTATCGCACCGCTGATTGAACTCACCAACTCTTTAAACCCTCTGGTGAGAAAGGCTGCTTGCCAAGGGTTGGGAAGAATCGGCGGACATCAGGCGGTTGAGCCCTTAATCCGGCATCTTGACGACCCTGACTTTAATGTCCGCAGGGCGGCAATCATCGCTTTAAGACGCATCGGCGACCCACGGGGACTTGAGGCAATCGCCCGCAGGGTTCAAAGTCCAGACCCGGCAACCGAAGAGGCGGCAGCAGAGGCATTGAGTGGCAGGGGTTACGAGGAGCAACTGAACAGGATAAAACACCTCCTCCGGCAATTTCGGCAGTGAGGCTCAAAACCTTTCCTCCTTGACTTTACTAATGGATAGTTTAAACTATAAGACTGGACGATGAATACCTTTATCGGCATACCGTTACCCCTCCTTATCTTCCTTCAGCCCGTATTCCAAGGCAATTTGAGGCTGAACCTGGATTATTTGCTCTATCCCGATACGGGCAATAACTATTCGCTGGAAATCTTCTATGAAATCCCTTATTCCTCCCTTTCCTTTATAAGGGATACCACCGGGTTTAGTGCCAATTACCGCCTGACACTCGAACTATTTGACCGGCATAAAAATATCCTTAGCGCTGAGGTATTCGAACGCCGTGTTCAGGTTTTTGACTACAATTTGACCATAAGTCGCGACTCCTCTACAAGCGATATCATCAGAGTGCCGATTCCCAAAACCGCTGTGGCCGCAGTGATAACCCTGTCTGATTTAAGGAGCGAACGCCGGGCAGTTGCCCAATTTCCCTTGGAAAAGCAATCAAGTACTTTCCTCTTGCGGCTGTTAAAATCAAGCCAACCAAATCCCAGTCGCACCTACAATCTTAACGACACTATCCAAATCCTTGCCCAAATTCCTCCTGAATATCATTTTGATAGTCTGCGACTCACCATCAAAAGCGGGGGCAGAAATATCATCCAGGAGAAACTCATGGTGGTAGAATCAGCGGGGGTAAAAAAGGCGGAGTTTCGCTTGCCGGTAGTTGATACCTCAAGCCGCTATCGGTTAAGTTCCGGGGTTTATCTTGTGGAGGTGTCACCGTTTTCTCAAGCTACTCCTCAAGGCACGGTTGAGTTTAAGGTTGATTTACCCTTCTATTTTGATGACAGTCTTTGGTCAGCAAGGGTAGACCAGTTGCTTTATATTGCCACCTACGAGGAGATGAAAAAACTTAAAAAGACTAAAAAGGAATTCCGAAAAGAGGCGTGGGATGAATTCTGGCAGAACAAGGACCCCAACCCATCGACCGAACTCAATGAAAGAGAAGAGGAGTATTTTGAACGCATTAATTATTGTGAACAGCGGTATAGCAAAGGTGACCGGGGATATAGAAGTGATCGGGCGAGGATTTATATTACCTACGGACCACCTGACCAAATTGAATACCGACCGTTTGAAATTGACCGTCCGGCTGAGGAAATCTGGCATTATTATCGAGAGAACCGAACCTTTATCTTTGTCGACCGATACGGGTCAGGGCAGTTTGTCCTCGTACAGGGAGGAAATTAATGCCTCCTGTTTTGATTCCCCTTCTCGTATTTGCCGCCTTCGACTCCCTCAGGTTTGACTTTGACTGGGCGCTATTTCACCATCAGGGTGATTCAGCCCGAGTCGAGTTTTATTACGGGATCGCCTATGACCAGTTAAACTTCCAAGAGATAGAAGACTATTTGACAGCCTTTTTTAATGTCAGTTTTGAAATGAATGGGTTGGACAACCAATTTCGGGAATCGGGCACAATTCAAAAGCGCGCTCGCATAAGAAGCTTTCAGGAGGCAGCGGCTACCCAGAGGACCTTCATCGACCAGTTCAGCGTCATCGCTTCACCTGGCTTGTATGAGGTCAAGATAACTGTTTTTGACTCCGTCCATAGTGGCATGGTAATCGATACAATAAGAGTCCCGAACTTTAATGAAGGGGGGGCTTTGAGTTCAATTCAACTCGGGAGCGGTATCTTTACCGACAGCACAACCGGCGGGTTTGCGGTCATCCCTAATCCCGGCAGACGTTTTCTCTCTGGCGAGAGAAGAAAAATCTATGCCTATTTCGAGACCTATGGTTTGAAGCCCGATTCTCAGGACTATCAGGTTCGGTACCATCTCATTAAAACCAATAGGAGAGACACCCTTCTCAGCTCCGCCCCCATCCCCCGCAGGAAAACCGCCTGGAAAGGTGCTGTTTGTGTGGAGCTCACCATTGATAGCCTAATGCCAGATTCCTACCTCTTGGTCATCGATGTCTCTGACGCCAGTTCTAACCAGACCCTGCACGGTGAAAGGGAACTGACGATTGCCTCTACAATCAGAGCCACAGGTGATCACCAACCTTACCAGTTTACCATCACTCCGAGAGAGGAACGCTATTATCGTGAACTCCAATATATCGCCACCCCTGGTGAACTTGCCTACTATCAAACCCTTTCTGACTCTGGCAAGGAGGCATACCTCGCCTGGTTCTGGTCAAGGCATAATTTAACCGAATTTGTGCGCAGAATGGAAACAGCGGAAAACCGCTTTAAAACTGCCCGGACCCCCGGTGTTAAAACCGACCGGGGCAGAATATATGTCAAATATGGTGAACCGGACGCAGTGGAGAGAAAGACCATCGAAATGGAAATTAAACCACGAGAGTACTGGTTTTATTACCAAGAGGGACTTAAATTCATCTTTATTGACCTGCGCGGGGATGGGAACTACCGGCTTGTCTGGAGCAATAGTCCTGATGAACCATCAACCGGGTTGGAACACCTCTTGACACCTCAGGAACAGGAGGAATTTCATTAAATTAAATTTTATGGAAGCAACGATTGGTTCAGAATCGCACCTCCATCCTCAGGGCAAACAGATAGGTCTTGTTCAGTTCAATCTTTTTAAAGCAGACTGGTGTGCCTTACCACCAGAACTCGAAGTGAAACCGGGGGATTGGGTTGTGGTCGGGGACGATGATGGCGAAGATATGGGCAGACTGGTTGCGCTCGCCCCTGCCGGTATAAGACCGGTTGAGGGTGTTATCCAGCGCCGGGCAACAGAAACGGACCTCCACAACCGTGCAGCCCTTGATGCCAAGGTAGCACAGGCGATTGAACTTTTCCGCCAGTTACGTGATGAGTATAAACTCGATATGCAAGTCGTGGGCGCTCACTTGCGACTGGACAAGAGAAAAATCTGCTTCTATTTTGTTGCCGAGGAAAGATTGAACTTCCGGATACTTCATAAAGCCATCGCCTCAGCGCTCAATATGAGAGTGGCAATAAAACAGATTGGTGTCCGTGACCACACCCGTTTGCTTGGTGGTTTGGGTATCTGTGGTCGGGTTGTCTGCTGCAAACAGTTTCTCAAGGAGTTTAAACCAATTACGCTGCGGATGGCGCGACAGCAGAACCTCTTTGTGGAACCAACCAAGATCTCCGGATTATGCGGAAAACTGCTCTGTTGTCTCAGTTTTGAAAAAAGTGATTATCAAGTTGCTAGTTATCCATCTGTGGGTTCACAGGTCGAAACCACCTATGGCATCGCTACGGTAATCGCGGTCAATCATTTGACCAAACAAGTAACATTGCGTTATGGTGACAGCACCGAACAGACCGTGACGGTAGAGGAACTGAAAAATGGACAGAAAAACGATTGAACTCATCGCTCGCACAGAGGGTGTGAAACCTACAGAGTTAATGAAATTGGTTGAGTCTGGACGGGTGGTGATAATGAAGAATAAAAAGAGACGGATAGCACCTGTAGCGGTTGGTGAAAAGATGCGGGTTAAAGTAAATGCCAATCTCGGGACATCACCAGACAGAATCGACATCGAAATGGAACTGGAAAAACTCCGCACAGCAATTGCGGCTGGCGCTGATACGGTAATGGACCTATCGGTAGGTGGGGATGTTGACGAACTGCGTCAAACCATCCTGAACTCAGCCTCGGTGCCGGTGGGAACGGTACCGATATATCAAGTGGCTTTGGAAGCGAGGAAACACCACCGATCGTTTCCCCAAGCCACTGTCAAAGAAATATTCAAAGTAATCGAAAAGCATCTCGAGGATGGCGTGGACTTCATCACCGTGCATTGTGGGATTACTAAAGAAAATATCAAACCGCTCTTGTCCCGACCCAGACTCTGCGGTGTTGTCAGCCGGGGTGGTGTGATGATGATTGAATGGATGCGTTACAATCGAAAGGAAAACCCACTTTACGAATATTACGACGAACTTCTCCAGTTGGCAAAGGAGTATCACGCCACCCTTTCTCTTGGTGACGGTCTTCGCCCAGGTGCCATAGCAGATGCCACTGACGAAGCCCAGATCCGAGAGCTAATTACCATCGGCGAACTTGTCCAGCGGGCACGAGCCACTGGTGTGCAGGTAATGGTGGAGGGACCCGGACACATTCCCCTTGACCAGGTTGAAGCCAATGTTCGGCTCGAAAAGACCATATGTAACGGTGCCCCGTTTTATGTCCTCGGTCCACTCGTGACCGATGTCGCCTGTGGTTACGACCACATTGCCGGTGCAATCGGGGGCGCAGTCGCAGGTTGGCTTGGTGCCGATTTTCTCTGCTACGTTACCCCATCGGAACACCTTGGTCTGCCGGATATTGAGGATGTTCGGGAAGGGGTAATTGCCGCTCGCATTGCCGCTCACGCTGCCGATATTGCCCGGCACCATCCCAAGGCGCTGAAATGGGACAAAGACCTTTCCCGTTATCGCGCCGCCCTCCAGTGGAAAAAAATGCTTGCCAAGAGTATCGACCCTGAACGGGCAAAAACAATCTTTGCCGTGCAGCGTTCCCATACCGAGAATGCCTGCACAATGTGTGGCGAGTTTTGTGCCGTTAAGAAAAGCAAGGAGACATTATATGATTAAACCGCAATACAAACTTTATACGCCCGGACCGGTAGCGGTCCCTAAAGAGTATCTGAAAGCCCTTGCCAATGACCTAATATATCACCGAGAGGAGTCGTTTGGCAAACTGCTCAATTCGGTCGTAAAAGGCCTGCAGCAGGTATTTCTGACCTCAAGACCGGTTTACATCTTAACCGCATCAGGCACCGGCGCGATGGAAGCAGCGGTCGCCAATCTGATAAATCCCAATGAAAGGGTAATCGTGGCGCATGCCGGCAAGTTCGGCGAGCGCTGGCGGGAACTTGCCATCCGCTTTGGTGGTTATGTTGATGAGCTCTCCCGTCCTTATGGAGAAACGATCCCCCCTGATGAACTGGAGAGGAAATTGAAAGGCAACGACGCTGCCCGCTGCGTCTTCACCACCCTCACCGAAACCTCAACCGGGGTCGTTCACGACATAAAGTCCTTTGCCGAAATCTGTCACCGATTGAACCGCATTCTCATTGTTGATGCCATTGCCGGTCTTGGTATTGATGAGTTACAGATGGATGCCTGGCGTGTTGATGTCGTCCTTGGTGGCTCCCAGAAATGCCTCGCGGTTCCACCAGGGCTATCCTTCATCGCCCTGAGCGAACGTGCCTGGGAGGTTGTGGAGAAAAATCGCAACGCCCGCTTCTACTTTGACCTCCGTCAGTACAAAAACTTTGCCGAAAAGGGTCAGACACCCTGGACACCGGCAATATCAATTCTTTATGCCCTAAATTTCGCTCTGCAAAAACTTAACCGCAAAGGGATTAAAACCAACTGGCGGGAAAAGGAACAGATTGCCAGTTTTGTCCGCCAGGAGGTTCAGAAACTGGGTTTAAGCATCTTTCCCCAGCGTCCATCTAACGCCCTGACCGTTATCCGCCTGCCGGAAAAGGTTGACGGCACTAAAATTGTTGAATACTGCAAAAAACGGCACAAAATTCTGCTGGCAAATGGCCAGGCAGAATTGCGCGGGAAGGTTGTGCGAATTGGTCATATGGCACCGGTAACAAAAGCGGAGATGCGAAGGGTATTAGGATATTTTGCTGAAGCCTACAAGAAAATCAGCCGCGGCTCTGCTTAAATAAACCTCTTAATTTGATTCCCCCGGAAGATGGAATCTGACCATTATCCGGAGGAAGAGAACAAGATAGTTCAAGAACGAAACCACAATCAGAATCAGGACGGTGTAATCAGCAAACGGTTTCAATTGAGTAAGATAGGGCAGAATTTGACCAACCGCGGAATTGCCGGTATCGGCATAAAGTGTATAAAAAAGAATTAACAGGGCAAAGGCACAACCTGTTATCTTGCCCACTACATCGGAAGAGATCAAAGAGCCGCGCACCTTCATCACAATTGCGCTACCGGCAAGTATTAAAATATCCCGGGCAATGACCGCGCCGGCAAGGTACAACGGCAAATCGCTGATAAAAACTAATGTTACCAGCACTGCGGCTACCCAGATTTTATCCACCAAATGGTCAAGCACCCTGCCCGTGTCCGAGACCTGATTTAAACGCCGTGCGAGAAAACCGTCAAGCGCATCGGTTGACCAAGAGATTATCATCACAACTATCGCTGCGACACTCTGATGCCGGAACAGGAAGAAAAGCACCAAAGGCAAAAAAATCAGCCGGGAAACACTTAAGATATTGGGAATGGTTAAAATCCTTGCGCTGTTTAATCCACCCTTTTCCTGGCTCAACGCTGGCTCCCTGACCATTTAAGTTTGTTACGCAGGATATCAAAGTAACATTCACCCTTGGGCACAACCAATCGCACCGCGAAATCTGCTCTCCTGATTGTCAGGTGCTCACCTAACCTTATTAACCACCGATTCTGCCCATCCAGGGTAACGATTGCCTTCTGCGATTTACCGGTGAGCTCCATCACCACCGGCTCATCTGCAGGTAGCACAACCGGACGGGCAGCGAGGGCATGCGGGCAGAGCGGTGTTAATACAAATGCGGACATTGTCGGAAATACCACCGGACCACCTGCGGCGAGGGAATAGGCGGTTGAACCGGTAGGGGTTGCCACCACAATCCCATCGCCACTAAACTTGTTCACGAACCGCTCCTTCCAGTAAACCGATATCTCCACCACCCTGCCTGAAGGACCCATATTCACCGCACAATCATTCAAGGCATACCCAACCCTCCTGCCCAGACGGGCGGACAATAGCATCCGCCGCTCTTCAGCATAATCCCCGCGGATGAACCCCTTTATCCCGGCTCTGGCGGCATTGATAGAAAATGCGGTCAGAAAACCCAGCCCACCAAGATTAACCCCCATTATCGGCTTCTCTGCCTTGCCAATCATCCTTACAGCACGCAAGAGGGTTCCATCTCCACCCAACGCCACAACCAAATCGGCAGCTTTTATCCTCTCCTTATCAGCCGGCTTGGCTCCTAACCCTTTTGCGGGCAAGTCAAGGACAATCAACTCTGCCCCTTGCCCCTCCAACCACCTCACCAACTTCGGGACAAAAACCTCTGCCCGCTTTTTATTCCAGTTAATCACCAAGCCGATTTTCATCCTACCCTCCCTTCTGCCAGAACAGATACCGCACCCTGCCATAGACATCAAATTCCACCTCTGCTTTGGCAAATCTCTCCTGAACATATTCACCCTGGCTGGCATCAATCTCAACCGCCAAGAGCCCACCAGGCTTGAGCAACTCCTGCCCGCACTCCCAAATCATAGTTATCACCTCGATTCCATCCTCGCCGCCATCCAGGGCAATCCGCGGCTCATACTCGCGCACCGTCAAAGGCAACCTTGCCAATCTCGCTTTAGGAATATATGGTGGATTGGAGATTAAGAGGTCAACCCGGTTATGAAAAGCCCTGAACAACTCCGAGCGCAAACTGGTTGCCCATAGCAAACGAACCCGATTCTCTAAATGATAACGCCGGATGTTAATCTTCGCAACCTGCAATGCCGACCCTGATGCGTCAACCCCGAAAACAGTAGCATCAGGAAACAACCGCGCCAAGGCAATGGCAATACAACCTGAACCGGTCCCGTAATCCAAAATCACTTTCGGTTCCCTCACCCTGGCGCTCGCCCGCAAGACCAGCTCCTCGGTTTCCGGTCTGGGGATAAAAACCCGCCTGTCAACATATATGTCCAAATCAAGAAAAGGTGCTGAATTGACCAGATACTGAACCGGCATCCCCTCCCTTGCCTTTCCTACAAGAGAGAAAAACCTCCTCTCCTCTTTTGGTGTTAACCGCCGCTCGGAAAGATACAGTTCGACACGGCTCAAACCGAAAAGCCCCATCGCCAGATACTCCGCCTCAGCGAGAGGAATTATCAACCGCGCCTCTTGCAAAACCTCCCTTATGGTCAAACCTCCCCTCTTAACCAGACACCCGCTCACAAAGCCGCCTCCGCCTTCTCTAACGCCGCAAACAATGGCTCCATCTCACCCTCAAGCACCGCATCCAGATTATAAAGAGAAAATCCAATCCGGTGGTCGGTAACCCGATTCTGGGGAAAGTTGTATGTCCTAATCTTCTCGCTCCGCTCCCCGGTCCCAATCTGCTTCCTTCTGGTCGCGGTTGTCCTTGCCATCTCCTCCTGCCTTTTCATCTCCCCCAGCCTCGCCAGCAACACCTTCATCGCCTTTGCCCGGTTCCGTGCCTGAGACCTTTCATCCTGACACACCACTGTAATTCCGGTTGGCAGATGGGTCAAACGCACCGCGGAACTGACCTTATTAACATTCTGCCCGCCATGACCGCCCGCCCGAAATGTCTCCATCTGAATCTCATCCGGATTTACCTTCAGCTCATACTCCTCCTGCTCCAAGAGAACCGCCACGGTTACGGTTGAAGTATGAACCCTGCCTGATGCCTCGGTTTTGGGCACCCTCTGCACCCGGTGAACACCGCTCTCAAACCGGAAATACCGGTATGGCAACTGCCCCTCAACCGCAAAGATAATCTCCTTGAATCCACCCAGGTCGCTCGGTCGCGAGGAAAGCACCTCTATCTGGAGACCCTGCCGCTCGGCAAACTTTGAGTACATCTTGAAAAGGTCAGCGGCAAAGAGCGCCGCCTCCTCGCCACCTGCAGCCGCCCTTATCTCAACGATGCACCCCTTTTCCCATTCCGGCGGTTTCGGAAGCGTCGCCTCCTCCAGTTCCCGAGACAACCTCACCAGTCGCTCTTTGACTGTTTTTGCCTCCTCCTCTGCCATCACCCTTAACTCTGGCTCTGTCGCACTCCGCGCCATCTCCTCTAAATCCTGCAACTCCTTCTCCAGCCGCTCATACTCCTGCAACCTGTTAAGAAGGGCGCTCAACCTTCGGTGCTCGCGGGTTATCTCCTGGAGCCGATTGACATCAGAAAGGAGCCCGGGCTCCTGCAGCATTTTCTCCAGTTCAGCCTGCCGCTGCCGCAAAGGCTCAAACCTACTCTTAAGTTCCTTAAAAGCCAAAGCCATAGATTATATTAATTGAACCTAAAGGGGGCTACAAAAATCCTGCCAGACCAATACTTTCACACTTAATTATCCCCAAACGACCCTGACTGTCAATCTATCACGCACTCCTTTTTCGCTCTCAGAAAAAACTGGCATCTCAAATTTTACCCTTGTCTTTGCCCATCCCACTTCTCAAATATGAACCGGGCGAGGTGTTGGTGAAGGAGACTATCAGTCTCGGGGTAGAGTTTCAAGAATGGCTTTGACCTTTGATTTGAGGTCGGGCAGGTCGCGCTCAACCGTTGCCCATACCTCTTCAGTATCAATACCGAAATAGTCGTGAATCAAGATATTGCGCATAGCGATAATTGCTGTCCAGGGAATTTCTGGGTGTTCATTTCTGAACGCCGATGAGAGTTTTGCCGCGGCCTCTCCGATTATCTGCAGATGATGAACAACCCAGGTCTGGATGAGTTCACTGCGGTCAAACTCAGATCTGCCCTGAATGGTATAGCGCTCAATGCTGTCAATTGCCTCAAGGATATCAAGGAGCCGTTCGCGGTCGCTTCTCACAGGGCTACTGCTTCCTGCAGAACCCGTTCGCGGATACGGGGGCGCAGACCGCGCTCGGTGATGACATCAACATTTATCCCCAGGAGGTTGCGCAACTCCAAAAGTAGCGCGGCATGGTCAAGCAGGGTTCTCCCCGGCTCAAATTGGACGATGATGTCAACATCGCTTTCCGGTCTCGCATCCCCACGGGCAACCGAGCCAAAAATACGGACATTGCGTGCACCATACCGCTCGCAGATGGCAAGAATCTCCTTGCGCCGGGCGAATACCAGTGATTTGACATCCATTATCTAATAATACGGGGATGGGCTATAATGTCAACCGGCAAAATGCTTTTCCCCATCCCACTTCTCAAATATGAACCGGGCGAGTTTGCGGAGAAGGATGGGGTTGTGTTTGGGGCGGGCACAGGTCTTTAGGTTATACTCAACCCTTTTTCTCCGCTCCTCAGAATCGGGCGGATAGAGCCGCGCCAGGTTTAAGAAACTGTTGATAAACCCCCGGTAGTTAGCCAAATCTGAACCAGAAACACCCTGCTGACTCAAAAACCTGAGCGCACCCGCAATTATCGGTGCCGAACGCCTCTCAAACTCCTTTAGCTCCTTTAACCGCTCCTGTTGCATCTCATAACGGCACAGCCACTCATCACTGACAACCCTTTTCCTTGCCGGGCGCACCAATACCCTTTCCGCCTCCTCTATCGTCGGCAACCTGTCAAGTTCCCCCGCCTTTTTCAGACCGATAAAAACCTGGGCAACAACACCCTGCAGGTGCTCTAAAAGCTCCTCGGGCACACCCTTTTCCCTCTGCCTTTTCTTTAGCCTCTCCACCCTCTTTTCAAGACTGGTTCCCTGCCCCTTTTCCTCCTGGACAAGGATGCGCAGTAAACCCCGGCAGAACCTGACCGCATTCCTGCGCACAGAACTGAACGGAGCGACTTTTAGCCGGTTAAGTTCATTGTGAATCGCCATCTCAAGTTTCTGGATTAAACCCACCATTGCCGCAGCCTGTCGCATCCTCTCAACCTGCAAATCCTTTTCTTTCGGTCTTGGTCCCCGGCCCTTCTTCTCCGGAACCGGCAAAGGCTCGGAAAGGTAGTTTGCAAAGATGTTTTTTAGGTCTTCAGGCGTTGCTCTACAGGCACGCAGATAGTCAAGGATGAGTTTCAAGGATGGATTGGCAATATCCCCTCTCTCCAACTGGCAGATAAAACTCCTTCTGTTTTTCCCTTTGAGACCAAGCGCACCGGCAACCTGCTCCTGGGTAAGATTTGCCTTGAGCCGCAGACTCCGCAACTGGGCAAAGATGTCACGGGCAAGTGCCATTGGCTAAGTTTATATAAACATAAACAAATTACAACCCTGATATTTTAACCTATCCATCGCAATTTCGCAACTTAACACAAAAACAAATTTTGCTGGGAGACCGTCCCCTAAGCGGTTTTGGACACGGCCCGGAATTGGGTCTTGATAGCGGCAACCAGGGTGATTTGCCCGACCATTCCCATTGCGGTGTTAGAGACGGCTTATAAGGCTCACTGGGATTGAGGATTAAGGGCGGTGATGCCGGCTCTCCTGAAGAGCGCCCTGAAACCTGCCCCTTATTTCCCCGTCACTGCTATTTTGCAGATTGCCTCGCAGATAAACTACCTAACCCCTTACCTCAGAGTAACCAGGGCTATCCTTCGGGCAGAACCCCTCGTTGCCCTGGTCAGGGAACAGCGGTGGGAACGGACGGAACTGTTGCAATTAAATCATTGACAAAGAATCACCAAACGGTATAATTCAGTTGCAAGTAGAAGACGGTCAGGGTTGAGGAACAACTCCTCAACCATTGGGTTACAAATTTAAAGGAGTAAGGCCTTAAATTTTAAAAGGAGGCTAAGATGAGAACCTTGGTTGTCTGCCTGGCAGTTTTCGCCACCTTGGGTTTTGCCGACATCCTCTTGATGGAGACATTTGACTCGCCCTGGACACCCCAATCACCACCAGCAGGGTGGACGATAATCTATGACACCTTAAACCCGAAGGGCTATTGTGACTGGCACCGGGAAGGGGCAAATGCCGCACCCTGGAGCGACCATCCCAGCCCTTATCCGGCAATCTTCTGGCAGCCAAACCCGAACCAGGCGCCTGATGCCTTTGTCTCGCCGATGATTGACTGCTCAAACTTCCGCAATGTTGTCCTCTACTGCAGCACCTATTTCTATCACAAACTTGACAACCCCTATGTTGCCCAGATTCGCTATTCAATTGACGGCGGCAACACCTTTCCCTATCTCTTGCGTGACTACCACGGTCAGAATGTTGGACCCGGTGTCTTAGAGTCGCTGGAACTGACCTATGCGGCAAGGCAGGACAGCGTCGTGATTATGTGGATTTATGACGGCAACCTGTTTGACATCAACTGGTGGTTCTTTGACGATGTCGTTGTCACCGGTGAGTCCATCCCGAAGTACGACATTGAATGCTCTGAGATTGTTGAGCCTCACCTTTACGAACTGCCGGGTGGCTTTGTCCCCCATGCCCGTTTCCAGAACATCGGTCTTTTGGACCAGGTCAATGTCCCGGTGGTCTGCAGTTTGTTTGACAATGTCGGTAATCCGGTGCAGGGTTGGATAGACACCATCCCCAACCTCCCCTCTTACGGCGGTGAGCAACTGGTATACTTTGACTCCATCTCCATTTTACTCACCCCGGGCGACTACACCATCAGGTACTGGTCCGCTGCTGACTCTGACTACATTCGGAGCAACGACACCCTTGAGCGCAACTTCACCGTTTCCAACCTTGAGGAAATTGCTAATGACGATGGCACACCCGCACGCTATCTTTCCTATCCGGTTGGACATTACGGCTGGGCTGCCAAGTTTTCTACTACGGGACCGGTTTACATTGAATCGGTCAGGGTGTTTTTGAATGCGCCCACAAACCCTAACCACTGCCGCTATCAACTGGCGGTTGCGCTTGATGATGGCGCCGGCAACCCCGGTCCATTTATCTATAAGAGCCCGGTCCTTTATGCCACCCCTGGCACCTCAGGCTGGAACTCGGTCTTTCTTGCCGATATTGGGGAATACATTGTTGTTCCCAACGAATTTTATCTCTTTTACCTGCAGGTGGGCGAGCCGCCTGAATGCCCTCAACTTGGTGCGGACAACTCCCTTAACAACCCAAGCGCCTACTGGGAGTTTCACCGTGGTGGCACGGTTACACCCTACACACCCCCTGGGGACTTGATGCTGCGGGCGATAGTCAATCACTCAACACTTACCCCGAGCGCCAATGATGTGCGGGTCACCTTTATTGAACAGCCCCTTTATGAGTTTATCCAGCGACCGTTTGATGCCCCCTGTCCAATCACCGCCCATATCCACAACTTCGGCACCAACACCCTTTACTATGTCCCGGTTGTCTGCTCGGTCTTTGACCCGGCAAATGCCCTCCTCTATTACGACAGTGTCAACATCGCCCAGATAAACCCGAACGAAGAGATTGGGGTAAGTTTCAACACCTGGGTGCCAATTGTCGGTCAGACCTGCTCAATCATCGTGCGCACCCTGGCATCTCCAGATGATGTTCCCCAGAACGACGACAAGCGCTTTACCGTTGATGTCCTCAAAGGCGCCTATACCGGCAGGCATCCTGCGGGCTACGCCTGGATTGACTCCGACACCACCGATGGTCCGGTATATGACTGGATTGACACCACCGGCTTCAATGTGGTCTTCTCCCGTGGTGATGATGACCGCCTCTTCGTCCCGCTCGGTTTCAAATTCCGTTGGTCTGACACCACCTATGACAACTGCTATGTCACCACCAACGGCTGGCTCTCGCTCGGTCCTGACCCCCATACCGCCACGCCCAATCCCAAACGGCTGCCCATTGACAGCCTCCCCAACGCCGGCATCTACCCCTGGTGGTGCGACTTTGTCCTCACCTCGGCGAGCAGGGTTTATTACAAAACGATCGGCGAAATGCCCAATCGGAAATTCGTTGTCATCTGGCACAATGTCAATGTCAAGGGAACGGACACGACCAACCTGGTCAGTTTTGAGGCAATCCTCAACGAGAACGGCACCATCGTCTTCCAGTACAAGGATGTGGAAACTGGCAGCCTGGTATATGACCAGGGGAAGAACGCCTCAATCGGTGTGGAAAATAAGGAAGGCACCGCTGGCCTCAACTACCTTTACTCCTTACCGCCGATGTCCCTGGCGGTCAACGACCCTGCCAACCGGCTCACATCAGGTCGGGCGATAAAACTCTATCGTGAATTCCGCGATGCCGCTGCCCTTGAGATTGTCAAACCGGAATACAATGTCTTCCCTGTGCCCTTAAACCCGGAGGTCAGGATTCAGAATTACGGCACTGTTGGCGACTCAATTATGGTGTATCTCTCAATCACCCCTGGAACGTATCTCGAATCACTCCTTGTTACCGGGCTCAGACCTGAACGGGAGACTCTCTTAACCTTCCCCGCGCCTTGGTCTGGTAGAGGGAACTTCACGGCAGTCTGCTCGGTGGCGATGACGGGCGATATCAATCCGGCAAACAATTTTGTCATCAAGAACATCTTCGCATCTGCGTGGGTTCAGCGCGAGGACATCCCGATTGGTCCGCAGCGAAAGAAGGTAAAAGACGCCTCTCTGGTCTACGCCTCAACCACGAATAAACTCTACGCACTCAAGGGTGGCAATAGCAACGAGTTTTACTGCTATGACCCTGCCACCGGCACCTGGGACTCGCTCTCACGGATGCCCCTTGCCCCATCTGGTAAAAAGCCCAAGGATGGTTGCGACCTGGTATTTGACCCATTCCAGGGAACTAATGGCGGCATCTGGGCAATCAAGGGTGGTGGAACGGGCGACTTCTATCTCTATGACATTGCCCTTGACTCCTGGATTATCAAGCCCAATGTAAGGGTTGAAGGTTTTAGTTTCCGTCCGCCCAAACGGGGAGCCGCACTCGCCTATGTGCCGACCCAAGGTGCTAATGGAACGGTCTATTGCGCCACCGGTAGCAACACCCTCACCTTCCTCAGGTTTGATGTCGCCAGGGACAGCTGGTTCCGCTGCCCTGATGTGCCGTATAATCCAGGCAACAGAAAAACCTGCCGTTTTGGAACCGATATGGTCTATGACGGCGATAGCATCATCTATCTCCTGAAAGGTTCAAACTCCACCGAGGTGTGGAAATATCGTCCTGCCCTTGATGTCTGGCACACCATTCCGTTGGATGAGGTCACCCTGATAGGCACCCGTAACCGCCGGGTGAAAAATGGTGGCGCCATCACCTTCCTTGACAACAACCTCTATGTTCTAAAAGGAGGCAACTGTCAGGAGTTCTGGAGCTATCAGATTGGTGGCGGCAATGTCTGGGTGCAGCGGTCTGATATCCCCTTCTCGATCACCGGCAAGCGCCGTAAACCCAAGCGGGGAGCCGCACTCGCAGCAACATCAGACGCCATCTTCTGTCTCAAAGGCTCAATGGTGTATGAGTTCTGGGAATACCGCCCGGAAACCGACTCCTTCCTTTTGACCGGTTCTGTGCCTCCTCGTGAAGGTGTAATGGCGGAAAACACCAAACTGCCAAATGAACTCACACTCACCGTTTATCCCAATCCCACGAGCCGTGGTAATCTGCAAATATCCTACACCCTGCCATCTTCCGGTCAGGTGCAGATAAAGGTCTATGACGCCACCGGCACCCTAATTCGCACCCTTATTGATGGGACGATTGCCTCTGGCAGGCACAACATCATTTGGGACCGGCGGACAAACAAAGGCAGGGTCGCACCAGCGGGTGTCTACTTCGTCAAAATGAGAAGCGGCAAGAACATCCTCTCAGAAAAGGTAATAATCCAAGACTGAAAAGAGCGAAAAACAAATCGGGGGTCCAACCGGACCCCCTTTATTTTTAAAAGCGGTACCAGAGATAAATTGCCAAGAGCAGCAGGATTACTGCAAAGGTGGTAATGGCAAACGAAAGCCCGAAGGTAATTGAGGCAAAACCAAGGTTTAAGATAAATGTGGGCACACCAAACTGCACCGACTTGAAGAAGAAATCCCTGACCGGTCCGGCAGGAAAAAGCCCGCTGAGGAAATGGGAAAGGACCGAACCGGCAACGCCAGCAACAACAAGCGCAATGATTAAAAGTCCGATTGAGCGTCCACCCGCATAAACTGGTCTGTTTCTCATTATCTTCTTAGGTCAACTATAACCATCTGGTTAACACTAATCAAGTCCAACCGCTTCCATACCCCTCAGCCGTAACTGCACCAGCCGGGCAAGGATGCCAATAAATGTCCCGCTGATGACCCCAAAAAGGACAACAATCGGTGCCAATAGCCACAAACCTGAACTGGGAATAAGTAAAAACCTTGCGACCAGCAACTGACCAATATTGTGAAAAACACCACCGGCACAACTGATTCCCACCGCACTGAAAAAACCCCTGCCAAGTGTTTTAATCGCAATCATTGCCCCGAGACCAAGGACGCCACCCGCAAGAGCAAAAAAGAAAAATGGGGTCAGAAACCTGCCAGCAACGATTGAGCCCAAAAGAAGTTTCAGGAAAAATACCGCAATTGCGCCGAGAGCACCGACATCCATCAGCGCGAGAACAATCCCCAAATTGCCAACACCCAGACGCAGCCAGGGTAATGGTAATGGCAGCAAATTGTCAACTGTATAAAGACCAATTGCCAGCGCCGCATAAACCGCAATCCGCACCAGTTTATCTCGTGATGGCATCAACTCCGCCTCTGCCCTTGAGCATTACCACCACCCTGTTGGGCGCGCACACAACCATCTGTCCGCCCATCTCAGCCCTGCCCATCTTAACGCACACCTTATGCGGGCAGTCTGAATCCCTTATCCTTGCACCCCGCCCCTTTATCTCCACTACCGTCTTTCCTATCGGACCGGTAAGAATTAAAACAGTATCCTTGGGCAGGGTAAATGTCAATGTCCCTTCCTGCCACTGCACAACACACTCCTCGGGGCTCTCCTTTTTTCTCCAAGTGGACCAGAGCCAAAAACCGCTGAGAAACAAAAAAAATATTATCAAAAGCCAGTCACCGGTTTTTATCAAACCCGACCTCATATTACAAGGTCAGCCCTTCTGCCGCAAACACCACATCTCCCTTCTTTAACATTCACCACCCTTCCCTGATAACCGCTGCGCTCAACCAGAACCGTTCCGCATTCAGGGCAGAATGTATCCCGATATTTCGGAGGTGCCTGGACATTTCCCAGATAAACATAATAAAGTTTCCTTTTGGCAATCTCAGCAGCCCGCTCAAGTGTTGCCAAAGGTGTCATCGGCTCCTCTGCCTTATGCCTTGGGAAAAACCTCGAGAAGTGCAAAACCGTATCTTTGCCCAGTTGAGAGACAAAATCGGTCAGCTCCTCTAACTCCTCATCAGAATCGTTCCTTCCCGGAATCAAAAGTGTGGTCAACTCAATATGGCATCGTCCTTTTGCTGTCTTTATCGTTTCAAGAACCGCACCCAAATCCCCCTTCACATAATCACGGTAAAACCCCTCCCTGATTGACTTCAGGTCAATGTTCATCGCATCGATCAATGGCAGAAGTTCGTTTAACGGCTCAGGATTAATCATCCCGTTTGTCACCAGCACATTTTTAATCCCGGCATTATGCATCAGCCTGCCCGCATCCAGAAGATACTCATACCAGACCAAGGGTTCGCTATAGGTATAGGCGATGAGTTTAAGCCCATAATCCTTGACAATCCTTACCAGTTCCTCAGGCGCTATGTATTTGCTCGGTGCCCGGTTCTGGGAAATCTCCCAGTTCTGGCAGAATGGACACAGAAGGTTACAACCGTAGGTGGCAACAGAAAAAATCTCCTCCCCCGGATAAAAGTGGTAAAGCGGCTTTTTCTCAATCGGGTCAACCGCCATTGAAACCACCTCGCCATAATTGACCGCAAAAAGTTCACCATCAATGTTCTTCCTGCCCAGACACCTGCCGGTTTTTCCCGGTGCAACCAGACACCTGTTAGGACACAAAAGGCATCTCACCCTGCCATTCTCTTTCTCTGTCCACAGCGCCCTTTTATTCATCTCCACCTGTCCTTATTATAATAACTGAATCACCCCTCGCCTCAAAGAAATACGCCTCCACACCCGGCAGACTTTTTAACATTTCCCTCCCCTCATCCACACCTAAGACAAAAAGGGTCGTGGCATAAACATCAGCCTCGAGCGCATTTGGTGCTATCACCGTAACCGCCGCACAACTTTGTGCCGGATAGCCGGTTCTTGGGTCAATGATATGGCAGAACCTTTTACCCTCCCTTTCAAAGAACTGCTCATAATCACCGGATGTTGAAACCGCCCTCTCCCTTAACTGCAAAACTTTTACCACACCTTGCTTCCTTGGGTGCTGAACCCCGACTCGCCAATCTCTATTACCAAAAACCCTGATATCACCACCAGCATCAATCAACCCCTGCTTTACCCCTGACGCCTGCAAAAGTTCCACAACCCTGTCAACCGCATAACCAACCGCAATCCCTCCAAGGTCAATATTGACATTATTACCCAAAACAACCGATTCCCCCTTAACCACTACCCCCCTGCAATCAACCCTTTCCAGCAATCCGGCAATAACCGCGCTTTCCGGAACCTGATAATTACCATCATAAAAACCCCAAACCCTCAAAAGCGGCTCAACCGTAATATCAAAAACCCCGCCGGTCCTCTCTCCAAAATCATGCGCCCTTTTAAGCAAATCCCTGGTCTCTTCTGAAACAAAACCCTTCTTATTCCTATTCAGCCTCACGACCTCGCTCTTATCAGAAAAGAGCGACCATAAGGAATCCAGCCTCCCCATCTCCTGCAGCGCCTTATCAACCGCTTTATCCAACCCCTCCTTACTCTCCCCTATCACCTTGATTCGCACATAACTGCCAAAAACCATCCCGCTCTTCTCCACCTCAATCAGCCGCGGTTTGCAGGAAATGAAAAAAAGCATCGCCACGCAAAAAATCAGCCGTCTCATCGCTATAATATAAGCGCCCAATCCCTGAAATCAAGAAATAAATCCATAAGTTTAAATATATTTAAACAATTTATCAGAGGAGATATTTTTCTAAATCTCGCATCTTCGTGCCTTATCTAAAATCCACCTTTTACCCCGGGGGTGATCCCCTGGGTAAATTTGTTTTCTGCCCAAAAAGGCGGCTGAAAACCGGCATTAAATCCAAAACACCCTGATAAATTTATTGCCAGATTGCCATTTATCAGTAAGATACCCATTATGCTTCAAACCAGACCCCTGCTTGTGCCCGCACCCAAGAAAAAGCCCAAAGCAAAGAAAAGGCTGATATTTGTCATTTTACCAATAGCCCTTTTTGCCCTTATCTACTTTGTCATCTTCAATCGTCCTAAAAAAATGGCACCCATTTTAAAAGAAACACCTCCATTAGAAATCACCAGCAAATCCTTTGCAGTCCAGGCAGGTGAAATCCTGCCCTTTGTTTTGAACCGCGCCGGTGTTCCGGCAAAGGTTGCCGACAGCACCATCATCGCCCTGCGTGACTTTGGCTTCAACTTCCGCCTGATGCGCCCTGGTGACAGCCTTATCCTTCTTTATCGCAACGACACCCTGTTCCAACTCCATTACTGGCGCAGTTATGACACCATCTATTCAGTCGCGATAGAATCCTTCCCCTATCGCGTGGCGCTCATCACCAGGGAAGTTCAACTTCTGCCCGCGCTCATTAAAGGTGAAATTAAAACCTCACTTTACCAAGCGCTGATTGACTTAGGTGAAAAGCCCGGGCTGATCGCCTCTTATACCGAAATCTTTGACTGGGAGATTGACTTCTTTTCTGAAACCCAGGAGGGCGACTCCTTTATGATTCTCGTCGAAAAGAGGTATGCCGACTCGGTATTTCTGGGCTATGCGCCCATAATCGCTGCCCGTTACAAGGGTCTTGTCGGCGACTTCTCGGCGTTCAGGTTCACCGACCCAGAAGGCATAACCGACTATTACAACCCTGAAGGTCTTTCAATGCGCAAGACATTCCTCAAGTCGCCTTTGCGCTTCTCCCGCATCTCATCATTCTTTGGCAGACGCTTCCATCCGATTCGGCGCATCCCGGCAAGGCATCAGGGGATTGACTATGCCGCACCAAAAGGGACACCAGTCTCCTGTGTTGCTGATGGCAGGGTCATCTCTGCGGGCTGGTCTGGTGGTTATGGACGGCTAATCAGTATTGGTCATCGTGACGGTTATGAAACCCGTTACGGACATTTAAGCGGCTTTGCCAGAGGAATAAAGGCAGGGATGCCGGTAACTCAGGGTCAGATAATCGGCTATGTTGGTTCAACCGGACTCTCCACCGGACCCCATCTTCACTACGAGGTGCGCAAATACGGCTCACCGGTCAACCCTTTGCGTCTCAACCCTCCCCGCGCCGGTGCGATTAAACTTGCCCATCTCCCGCTTTTTAAGGCTTTGCGGGACAGCCTCAACCCCTATCTTTCGGGCAAATCGCCGCAGCCAGGACCAGTCCCATAACATCTGCCGCACCCGCTTTTAACAGCTCATTTGCTGCGGCTGAAATTGTTGCCCCGGTGGTCATCACATCATCAACTAAAATCAACCTCTCACCTTGGAATTTCACCCCTGGTTTTACCATAAACGCATCCTGGACATTCTCCATTCTTTCAGCATCATCTTTCATCTTTGTCTGACTCTCGGTATTCCTTTTTCTTATCAAAGGGTCAAGAAGTGGAAGCCCGGTGATATTTGAAACCTCCTTTGCCAGAAGATATGCCTGATTAAACCCACGCTCCCTTAACCTTGCCGGATGCAAAGGCACTGAGCAGATTCCATCCGCCCTTTTCAACTGACTGTCCTGCTCAAAAAGGAGCGCGAGCGCACCGCCAAGAACTGGCACAAGCGCGGTCTTTTCCAAATACTTTAATGCCTGAATCAGACCCTGAAAAGGCGGCTGATAAACACCCACCGCCCTGACCCTGCTCAAACTCAATGGCAACTTGCACCTGCCGCAAACACCCGCATCGGGCAGACAGGGGCGACCGCAACGACAGCACACATCAAGTTCACTGGTAAAGAGTAAAAGCCGGCAGGAGTCGCAGATGAGCCCCTCTTCTATCTCCTCATCGCACCCAAAACAGACTGGCGGAAAAAGAAAATCGGCAAGGGAGCGAAAGAGAAAACCGACCCGGCTCAAAATTGAGCCGCTTGAACTCATTTTCTGCGCAGGAAGATAAACAAAATAACAATCCCTACGAGCGTGAGGAAAAGTGCAACCACCTGGTTTCCCCAGAAGTTTGCCGCATTTTCGTAGAAGCGGACAAAATCAATCCCGAACCGGAAAAGGGAGTAAAGGATGAGAATGATGGCAAAAAGAACACCGGGCTTCAGCCTTTTCCTTTCAAGAATCAGCGCCAGACCAAAAAGGAGAAAACCGGCAAGGGATGAATAGAGCTGGGTGGGATGAAGCGGCTGATTGGGAAACTGGGCACCGGCAGCAGAACCAGGCGGAAAGACAACGCCAAGGAAAGAATTTGCAGGTTTGCCAAAACAGCAGCCGTTAAGAAAACAGCCAATTCTGGTAAACCCTTCACCCAAAACCAGTGCTGGTGCGACCGCATCAAGCAGTTTGACCAACGGCAGCCTATTAACCCAGACAAAGACGAGCCCGGCAATGAATGCACCGATAAACCCGCCATAAAACATCAAGCCGGAAAGACCGGGCGGATTTCCCCAGAACCTGATAATACCAACCAGGTCGTTTTTGAAATCACCCCAGTGAAACGCCACATAAAAAAGCCTGGAACCTAACACCACTGCCAAGAGCACCCACAACGCCAGGTCGGTAATCTTCTTCGATTCTATTCCCAATCGCCTTGCCCGGGTTTCCACAATCCATATCCCTAAGGCGAAGGAGATAAAAAGCATCACCCCATAGGAATAGAGCTGCAGACTGCCGACCCTTAAAAGCACTGGCAACATCGGGCAATCGTAAACCTTTAACGCTAACAGTCAAGAAAATCCCAAAACCTCCTGATGAAAAATTTGCCCAATCCCTTTTTGCCATTATTATAAAGGGTGATTTATCTGATTTTAGTTTTATTCTCCGCCTCTTTGAGCGCCCTCATTCTTCTCATTTTTGAGAAAAGGGAGGGTGATAAGCGGCTGCTCCACATTGAGGCTGAACTTGCGCGGTTAGAACCCCTTGCCTTTGCCAAACATTATGCCCGTCTGAATCAGTTTCAGCGCCGGGTGGGCATTGTTTACCTAAACCGGTTACCCACCACCCAGGACCGCACGCTGGCAAATTTGTTTGAATCAGGGCTGAGGTTTGCCGAGCACAACGCCTGGGACAAGGCGTTAAACCGCTGGCAGGAGGCAAAATCAAAGGCAAAACGGGATGAACTGCTTGCCCTCCATATCCTCTGTGCCGGCTGTTTCATTATCACTCGACGCCAAAATGAGGCACAAGCGGAATTGACCCGGGCAATTGCCCTTGCCAAAAAAACAAAAAACAAAACCGGCCTTGCGGCTGCATCTTATCTCCTTGCCGGCATCGCAAAGGATAACGGCGAGCTCAAAAGGTCAAAACTTCTCTTATGCCAGACTGTTCAATTAACACAAAAAATCAAAAATCGGGATTTCCAAGTAAAAGCGCTCGTCAGACTGGCAGAGGTCCTTGAAAAGGAAGGGCAGTTTAATAGAGCAATCGACCAGTATCGAATTGCCATCAGACTCCTTGAAGAAACTGGCAATTACCATACTGCCGCTACCCTTTATACCGCTATCGGCGATATCCTTTTCTCTCAGGGTGAAATTGATAAAGCCCGCGCCGCTTATGAGGATGGACTCCACCTTGCCCGTGAGACCCGTAACCGGCTCAGCGAGGCTCAGAACCTCACTGCCATCGGCACAATTCATCGCACCCAGAATGATTATAAAAGGGCGATAGATGTTTTTGAGAGGGCATTGCATATCTACCGTGATATCAACTTCCTGCGGGGTCAGGCACAGGTACTACACGAACTGGCGATTGCCCATGAACGCAGCAACGCCATTGACATTGCCCGGGAGTTTTTTGCCCAAGGGCTCGCCCTCGCCCGGCGCGTCAACGACACCAAACTCATAGCCCGCAACCTCATTGGTCTGGCGGTCAACCACATTCTTCATCACTCCCTTTTCGATGCTGAAGCCCTCTTAACCGAGGCGCTGAACCTCAGCAAGCAATCTGGGAACCTAACCGAACTCACCTCCTCCCTGATAAATCTGGGACGACTCCACCTCATTCAGGGCAACAATGATAAAGCCATTGCCACAATAAAGGAAGGATTGGAATCCGCTCGCAAAAACAAAGACCGCTACCACCAGTCAAAGGCGCTCTTGGAACTATCACGGGCTTATCGTAACGGTGGCGACACCGATAACGCCCGGCGTACCCTCGACCAGTTGCGAAAGACCAGCCGCAATCTTATTGACAAAAGAATAAATGCTGATGCCGACACCGAACAGGGATTAATCCTGGCATTGGATAAGGAATGGGATCAGGCACTGGCAATGCTCCATCGGGCATTAAGACAACACAGGGAAATGGAAATGAACCGTGAGACTGCCTACGACTTGCTCAATATCGGCTTACTCCACTTATCACAAGGAAAACCAAAAGAGGCAAAAGCCCCACTGGAAGAGGGTTTAAATGTCGCTCAAAAGATTGCTGACTTTGGCTTAACCGCGCGGCTCCATTCCGCACTGGGAGAGGTATATCAATCATTAGGAGAAAAAGCACTTGCCAGGGAAAATTTTAGCCAAGCGCTGAATCTATTTCGCAGTATCAATAACCAGTGGGGCGAGGCGAAATGCCTTCTGAAATTAGGCTCACATCTGTTGGCGTGTAACCTTGTTGAGGAGGCCCGGATGAATCTCGAACAGGCTTTAAGGCTTTACCAGCGTCTTAACGACAAGAACGGCACAGCCACCGCTAAAGCCCTTTTAGAGAAACTACCACTTCCTCCTACTGGTGTTCAATTCATCACCGGTGCTTGACTTGAAAACCAGAATCTATATATTAATTCCGTAAAGGGCGATTAGCTCAGTTGGTTAGAGCGCTGGTCTCACATACCAGAGGTCACACGTTCAAATCGTGTATCGCCCAGTGTTTTTATTGCACCTTCTTCCGTGGCCTGCCCCGTCCCCTCTTAATATTCAGTTCCTCTCTCGTGAGCCGGATTGCCTCACGAACATGGTATTCGCTCACACCGTACTTCTTGGCAATGTCGCTGAGCGGAACCCCATCCTCCTGCATCTTCAACATTACCAGCCGCTCTGCCCGCGAAACCGTTCGATGCCAGGCAACTATCCGCTGTCCCGGCTTGATTTTCATCCTTGGAACCAACTGACGAATCCGCTCGCGGGAAACACCAACCGCTCGCGCCAATTCCGCCTGGGTCATACTCGCAACCTTCTTACCCAGCTTCTCGATTTTCTGGATTGCGGTCAAACCCGCACTCTTTCCCTGAGTCTGTTTGGTCTGCTTCATAACCTTTTTCCTCCCTTCAATGATTGGTAAACAGCCTTTTTATCTTGCCATTTTGATTTACTCGGACACCGGCTATTAAACCCTTATCCTTCATAATTGATTTTCGTTATTTTGATTCTGGTCATGGGCTGCCGGTGCCCCTTTTTCCGGCGGTAGTTTTCCCTGCGGATGAACTTATAAACCGTCACCTTTTCCTTGCGGATATGGTCAACTATACTCGCCTCCACATAAGAGTTGGCAACAACCGGATTACCGATAATTGCTCTGTCATCGGTCCGGACTAGAAGGACATCCTCAAACCTGACCGTACTCCCCACATCCCCTGGGAGTTTCGGAACGGTCACCACCTCGCCAGGCTTAACCAGGTATTGAAAACCACCAATTTTCACAACTGCGTACATCTTCCCGCTCCATCTCAACAACATTTACCGACCTTGTTCTTAAAAGCGATGTGCTGCTCCTTGGCTGAATGCGACGGGCAGAAAGCAAAACCAAACCAAGCGAGGTGAGCATAAAAGCCACCGCCAGCGCGCTTGTAATCTTCGCCATAAATGGGGCCGCGCCGCCGCCGCCAAAAATCGATTCACCACCGCCGAATATTGTACCTAAGCCACCCTTTTGGGGTTGCTGTATTAACACAACCAGCACCAAAAGGATTGCCACTAACAGATGCAGAAATATCAGTACCGCATACATATCATCTTCTCCTTTACAAATTAAATTTTAACTCCTTCAAAACAGAAGTCAAGAGTTGTCATTTCCCTTTTTGACCAGTGCAAGCATTGACAATCGCCACAAAATCATCCAGGTCGAGACTGGCGCCCCCCACCAAAACACCGTCAATTTCAGGTTCCTGCAGGAGATCCCTAACATTTTCAGGTTTTACACTCCCTCCATAGATAATTCGCACATCCTTTGCCCCAAGGGGCAGGTTATCTTCAAGCCAACGCCTTATATAGGAATGAACCTCCTGTGCCTGCTCTGGAGTGGCATTCTGACCTGTGCCAATCGCCCATACCGGCTCATAGGCAATTTCAAATTCTGGCTGGGCAATCCCCTTTAAGCCTTTTTCCAGTTGGCGCCTGATGACGCTGATAGTCTCACCACCCTGCCGCTCCTGCAGGGTCTCACCGCAGCAGAGAATCGGTCTCAGACCATAAGCAATGGCTGCCCGCACCTTGAGGTTACACGCCTCATCACCCTCACCGAAAAAGTGGCGCCTTTCCGAATGACCGATAATACAGTAGGTGCACCCAAGCTCCTTCAAAAAAACCGGAGAAACCTCACCGGTAAAAGCACCCTTCTCCTCCCAGTGCATATTCTGCGCACCATAGGTAATATGACTTTCCCGCAAAACATCAGCCACCGCCGGAATTGAGGTAAAAGGGGGAAAAACCGCCACCTCGCAATTCAAAGAATCGCCCACCCTCTTCACCAACTCCTGAACAAACAACCTTGCCTCATTCACACCCTTGTTCATCTTCCAGTTACCGGCAATAAGTAGGCGCCTCTGCATCACTCCGCCTCAGCCAAAACGGCAACACCCGGCAGTACCTTCCCCTCAAGAAACTCAAGTGTTGCTCCACCACCGGTTGAGATGTGGCTCATCCTATTGTCCAATCCCGCCCTTCTCACCGCCGCCCCGGTATCGCCGCCACCGACAATCGTTGTTGCCCCTAATGCTGTCGCCCTTGCCATCGCTTCAGCAACAGCAAATGTCCCCTGGGCAAACGGCTCTTTCTCAAACATACCCATAGGTCCTGCCCAAACAACCGTCTTTGCCCCCGTAATTATCTCACTGAAGATGCCAGCGGTCTCCTTGCCAATATCCAGCCCAATATCCTCTGGTCCAATCTCCTCCACCCTCACATTTTTGCCTTCCAAAACACCGGCATTTTTTGCCACCACCACATCCACCGGTACAACCAGCCGCGGGTCATCCTTCAGATCACTAATATCTTTTAATAAATCGGGCTCACATATTGACCTGCCGATTGAAACCCCCTGCGCTAAAAGAAAGTTAAAGGCAACACCCCCACCAAGCAAAAGTCTGTCCACCTTAGGTAAAAGATTCCTTATCACCCCTGCCTTGTCTGAAACCTTGGCACCCCCGATTACCACCACAAAAGGTCTAGTAGGATTACCAAGCAAAGGCGAAAGATAATAAAGCTCCTTTTCCAGGAGAAGACCGGCAGCCGGTTGCGAAAAAAACCTTGCCATTCCAACGGTGGATGCATGTGCCCGATGGGCAGTTCCAAAGGCATCGTTGACATAGAGGTCAACCAGTGAAGCCAGCGCCTTGGCAAATTCCGGGCTGTTCCTTTCCTCACCCGGATGAAACCGCAGGTTCTCTAAAAGGACAAGACCCTTAGCGGGCACATCCTTGAGGAACCTCACCACCTCAAACCCAACGCAGTCCGGCGCAAAATAGACCCTTTTGCCCAAAAGTTGTTCAAGACGCTCCGCCACCACTTTAAGGCTGAATTTTTTGTCAGGCTTGCCTTTTGGTTTGCCCAAATGTGAGCCCAAAACAACCGTCGCCCCCTTATTTAGTAGAAGCTCAATCGTTGGCACTGACGCGCGAATTCGACTGTCATCGGTAATCTCACCCCGCTCATTCAAAGGGCAATTGAAATCCACCCGCACAAAAACCCTTCTCCCGAGTGTGTCAAGCGCCTTCACCGAAAGTTTGGGCATCCCCTAAAGCCTTTCCGCAATGTATTCAATCAGGTCAACCAGTCGGCAGGCATAGCCGAACTCATTGTCATACCAGGCATAAACCTTGACCAAGTTGCCATCAACAACCGCGGTCAACCCGGCATCAAGGATTGCCGAGTGCGGATTGCCCACAAGGTCAACCGAAACCAACGGCGCGGTCTCGTACTGTAAAATCCCTTTCAGTTCCCCCTCTGCCGCCTGTTTGAAGGCAAGATTGACCTCCTCAACACTGGTTTTTTTCTCCACCACACAGGCAAGGTCAACGATGGACACATCCGGGGTCGGCACCCTTATCGCCATCCCGTCAATCTTCCCCTTCAGTTCCGGAAAGATGACGCCGATGAGTTTTGCCGCACCGGTTGATGTCGGAATCATAGAGAGGGCTGCTGCCCTTGCCCGGCGCAGGTCAGAATGGGGCAGATCAAGAATCCGCTGGTCATTGGTATAGGCGTGAACTGTGGTCATATAACCCCTGACGATTCTGAAACGCTCATGCAGCACCTTCGCCACCGGCACAACACAGTTGGTCGTGCACGATGCGTTGGAGATGATGTGGTCATTTTTCGGGTCATAGGAGTTTTGATTCACACCCATCACGATTGACTTAATCCCCTCACCCTTTGGCGGTGCGGAGATGACCACCTTACGCGCACCAGCAGCCAGATGACCGCTCGCCTTCTCATAACTCCGGTAAAGACCGGTTGACTCAAGAACAATATCAACACCCAGGCTTCTCCAGGGCAACTCAACAAGATTCTTGACGGCAAAAACCTTTGCCCTCCTGCCCGCAATCACCAACTCATCACCCTCCGCACTCACCTTTTCCTTGAATCTGCCATGAACCGAATCGTATTGCAAAAGGTGCGAGAGTGTCCCCGCATCGGTGATGTCATTCACACCCACAAGTTCAATCCTTGGATGGGTTGCCACCAGCCGACCGACCAGCCGACCGATTCTGCCGAACCCATTTATTGCCAGTTTAACCTTTTCTGCCATAGTCTTTCCTTTCTTTAATAAACTGTCTATCAATATTATTGACAAACGCCTTGCGGTCAAGAGAAAAATTAAAAAAATTTTCTGCCGACCTCCCCCGCCTGTAACCCCTACCGAAACCAACTCTATCCTTGAATTCAAACCCATACTTCCATCTCCACCACCTCAAAAGACACTGGGAAAAATGGTTAGGGGGAGGGTGGAGGGGACGCGTGCTAAAATTCTATGATATTTATCCCTAAAATTTTGAAATTCAAGGCACTATGCCAATCTCCCCAGCCATTTTGTATACCTATAAGTATAATTATGGTGGTCTCTGAAAACAGCCACCTTAAAAGGGTAAAATGTGGCTATGAGAAAAGGGAAATGTCCAAGGTGTTCTGACACTTGGCGTATCCATAGCGGAGATATAATAATGGGGAATTGACCACACAGGGGAAATAAATAGATTATTGACTTAGTAAAAATTTGACAGTTTAAATAAGTATGTTAATATCCTCCAAAATGCAAAACTTGGCGGTTATAATCAAAGATAACCCTAATTTTCATTGTGCACAATATGAGCATCCATTCAAATCGGATCGGAGGTAAAAGTGAGAAAAGTTATAATCTGGTCTGCAGTACTGTTAATCTCCTTTACCGGTTGCAAGAATTTAAATCCGGTAGCAAAGTTGAAAGGTCCGGAGTATTTCCCCGAGCGGGGGCAGTGGATTTATCAGATGTATGAGACGCGGTCACCGAATTTCCGCTGGTCCTATAGCCGGGTTCAGCAGGACTGGGAGCGGATGAGATATGAGAACAGTTCCGGCAAGGAGATTGAGATTGAGGTGATCAGGACCCTTAACTTTTACCCGGGCTCTTCGGGCTCGTGGTGGACCTATTTTTATGTTGATGCGAGCGGGGTTTATGATTATACCGGTTATGAGTTTTATCCGACACTGCTTTTTCCGGTTGAACCGGGCAAGGGTTGGGTGGTGGAGAAGGTGGCGCTCATGGATGGCAATGGATGGCCGGTTGACACCCGGCTGGAGGCAGAGACTTCACTGGATACGGTGCGGGTGCCTGCCGGCGAGTTTAAGGCGGTGAAGGTGGAGCTGAACTTTTATGACTATTACGAGTGGTATATTAATAAGCAGAAGCGACTTTACTGGAAACTGGTGCGCTGGTTTGCCGAGGGTTACGGGATTGTCCGGGAGTATGATTCCTATATACCGAAGTATAAGGACTTGGAGTCGGTTAATTTATTTGTGGATGGCGGAGGCGGGAAATGAGAAAGGGAAGGCTGCTTGTTGCCGGGGTGCTGGCGGTGCTACTCCTGCCGGCAGGGGTCAGCGCCAAGTCGCTGATGGCGATTAATTTTCAAACCGGCTTGACCCAGTCTGCAGGTTATACATTTGCCGGTATCAGGTCGGTTTTTTCGGGGATTGTCGGGGTCTCCTATGACCGGGCACTTGTTACCAGCCGTTATAACAAAGGTGTATTCGGGTTGCTTGTGGGTTATCAGCCGGAAGGAAGCACCTTTTTTGTTTTTCTGGGCGGAAACTTTGCCGTTGGCATGAAGAGCGGGGTTTATGACCCGGTGCAACGGGGTAGTGTACCACTGTTTATTGATTTTGGGGGCAAGATGCGAATTGCCGGCAGTGAGCAGGTCAGGCTATGTTTGAGCGGTGAACTGAAATATCACTTTGACCCCGGGATGATGTTTGTCCCAACTGGACTTTCACCCGGCCTCGGTCTTTTGGTGGAGCTGGGCAGGTTGTGATAAAACAGTAGGTATCATGAAAAGGACTTTTTTGCTTGGCTGGTCATAGTTGCGATGTGTTCCGCAGCCAGTCTTACTTGGCTCGGTTCGCTCGGCACCCCTTATGCTGAGTGCCATGGTGTTTCGGCGGATGGCGGTGTAGTTGCGGGCTGGGCTGGTGTTTACAGCCCGCATTATGCGTGGCGCTGGACAGCGGATTCGGGAATGGTTGCCTTGCCACCACTGGTGTCCGGCCGGGACTGTGAAGTCTGGGGTCTGTCCGGGGACGGCAGTGTAGTTGTGGGCACGGGTTTTGTTGACGGAAACAATGATTACCGTGGTTTCTGGCGCCGGGGTGATTCATTGATTATATTGGGCACTCTCGGCGGCAGAGTGAGCTGGGCTTATGCCGCATCCAAGGATGGTTCTGCAGTTGCTGGTAGCGCCGAACATTCCTCTGATTACAACCATGCGTTCCGCTGGACCCCTGATTCTGGAATGCAGGACCTGGGCGTGCTGCCGGGAGCGCTGCGGAGTGTCGGTCGGGCTATATCCCTTGACGGTGGTGTAGTGGTGGGCTGGTCCGGGTTTGAAAATATGATTCACCATGCTTTCCGCTGGGAAAACGGGCAGATGGTGGACATTCATAATCCCAGCTTTGACCAGAGCGAAGGGATTGGGGTATCAGGTGACGGGCAGGTGGCTGTGGGCGCCTGGGGTCCCCAGTCAATGACGCCGTGCCGACCTTTCCGTTGGACCCAAACCACCGGTATGCATGACCTTGGAACACTTGGGGGTGAATGGGGAGAAGCCTGGGCGGCAAATTATGACGGTTCAATTGCAGTGGGCTGGTCAGAAAGATCTGAGGGCAACTGGGGCGCTTTCCGTTGGACCGAGTCGGGCGGAATGGAGGATCTGAATGTTACCTATTCAGAGCTATTAACACCAGGGTCGGTTCTCCGTGATGCGATGGCGATTTCGCCCGACGGCAGATTTATTGCCGGCAGAGGTTATAATGCTGCCACAGGGAGGGATGAAGCGTATCTCTTGTACACGGGTCCGCACGGGACTTCAGAAATGGAAGCCCGGGCACGGTTGGACACTCCTTTTACCGGAGTAAGGACATATTTCCGAGATGTATTACTACTCGGTTTTCAGTTAAAGCAAAGGAATCAGGTGGTCTTGAAGGTGTATGATGTAAGTGGCAGAAGCGTCGCCTGCCTGATTAATTCGGTACTGCTGCCGGGTGATTACCAAACGGTTTTTGTCCCTGAAACGGGTTGTGGTGACGTCTTCATCTGTCGGTTGCAGATAGGTGATGCGGTTTATAACCAGCGGCTGATCAGAATAAGGTAAGGTCACCAGTTTCCCTAATTAGTCTTTGACACCGTCTCTATACCGGGGATAATTTATTTGCCACTAAATTTTCTTGACAAAAATATCAGGGGTGATATAATTAACCAGGTAATCTGATGTCATCCTTGGCGAAATTCTAAGGAACTGCTCCCGGTTATTGGCATAACCTCCAATCAGGGAGATGAGAAATCAGGCTTATCTAAAGGAGCAACTATGACTCAGGAAGAACTTAAAAACAAAAAGATAACCGAACTGTACGAAATTGCCGAATCCTTGAACATCCCGGACTACCGGGAAAAAAGGAAGCCCGGATTGATTATGGCAATCCTTGAAGCCGAAGCCCGGCAGCGGGCAACCGAAGGTGGCGAAGGTGGTGTCCAGGTTGACGGTGTCCTTGAAATCCTTGAGGAGGGGTTCGGCTTTCTCCGCTCACCCGAATACAGTTATCTGCCCTCATCTGATGACATCTACGTCTCCCCCTCCCAGATAAAGCGTTTCGGGCTGCGCACCGGTGATACCATTACCGGTGTTGCCCGACCACCAAAGAACAGCGAGCGCTACTTTGCCCTTTTGAAGATTGAGACCGTGAACGGCTCACCACTTACTGGTGAAAGACCGCGCATACCCTTTGATGCCCTCACCCCCTTATATCCGCAGGAACGCATCCATCTTGAAGTCCCGGAGCGTAACGACCTGTCAATGCGGGTTGTTGACCTCTTCACGCCGATCGGCAAAGGACAGCGCGGACTCATCGTCTCGCCACCCCGTGCTGGCAAGACAGTACTACTCCAGAAAATCGCCAACTCCATTACCATCAACCATCCGGAGATCAAACTCATCATCCTCTTGATTGACGAACGTCCCGAAGAGGTGACCGATATGGAACGGTCGGTTAAAGCAGAGGTGATAAGTTCCACCTTTGATGAGGTGCCGGAAAGGCATGTCCAGGTAGCGGATATGGTCTTGGAAAAGGCAAAACGCCTGGTCGAGAGCAAGCAGGATGTCGTTATCCTCCTTGACTCCATTACCAGACTCGCCCGCGCCCACAACCTGGTTGTTCCCCATTCTGGTCGCACCCTTTCTGGCGGACTGGACTCCAATGCCCTGCAGAAGCCGAAGAAGTTCTTTGGCTCTGCCCGCAACATTGAGGAGGGTGGTAGCCTCACCGTGATTGCCACCGCCCTAATTGAAACCGGCTCAAGGATGGATGAGGTCATCTTTGAGGAGTTCAAGGGAACCGGGAATATGGAACTCATCCTTGACCGCCGGCTCGCTGACCGCAGAATCTTTCCGGCAATTGATCTGCAGCGTTCAGGCACCCGCAAGGAGGAACTCCTGTTAACCGAATTTGAACTCAACCGCATCTGGGTTTTGCGCAAACTCCTTGCCGAACTCAATCCGGTGGAGATGATGGAGTTCGTTCTTGACAAGATGCGCCTCACCCGGCACAATAAGGAGTTCTTAGAGTCAATGAGTGAAGGCTAAAGGAGAATTAAAATGAAACCAAAGATTCACCCACCCTATGGCGAATGTATCGTTACCTGTGCCTGTGGTAACACCTTCAAGACCCGCTCAACCCGACCCAAACTCCATGTGGAAATCTGCTCTGCCTGTCATCCCTTCTTTACCGGCAAACAGAAGATCGTTGATACCGCCGGACGGGTTGAGAAGTTCCGCCGCCGCTATCGCAAAGGCGCTGCTGAAAAGGAAACGAAATAAACCCCAGCCGTGACCGAAAGACTCACCGCCCTGAGCGAGCGTTTGCAGAAACTTGCGGAGTTTCTTTGACATTAATGCCCTCCGTGCCGAACTGATAAGACTCAACACCGAATCTACCCGACCGGAATTCTGGAACTCACCGCGCGAGGCGCAGGTGGTAATGCGTCGCATCGCCATGCTCAACGACCTGGTTAACCGTGTTGATAAGCTTACTAAAGAGATAAACGAAACGAAGGAACTTACCACCCTCTTTGCGGATGAGACCGAGGCGAATACCCTGCAGGAGCTAACCGAACACTTAAATAAAATTGAGCATGACCTCGAAGCGCTTGAGGAGCGCGCCCTTTTCAACTCGCCAGAGGACAATCGCAGTGCAATCCTCTCCATTCATCCTGGTGCTGGCGGCACCGAATCCTGTGACTGGGCAGAGATGCTTTTTCGCCTCTACACCCGATATATTGAAAATCAGGGGTTGAAGTATGAAATCCTTGACTTTCAGCCCAATGAGGAGGCAGGCATCAAGGATGTAACACTTGAAGTTACCGGACCATATGCCTTCGGTCTGTTGAAATCAGAAATGGGGGTGCATCGGCTGGTTCGGATATCACCATTTGATGCCAATCGCAGACGCCATACCAGTTTTGCCGCTGTTTCGGTCCTGCCGGTGGTAGATGAGATTGAGGTTGAAATCAACCCCAATGACTTAAAGATCGATACCTTTCGTGCGGGCGGGCATGGTGGACAGAATGTCAACAAGGTCAGTTCCGCAGTGCGGATTACCCATATCCCCACTGGCATCGTCGTTACCTGCCAGAACGAACGCTCCCAGTTTCAGAACAAGCAGAACGCCCTCAAGGTCCTTCGCTCCCGCCTTTATGAGTATTACCGGCGCGAGCAAGAAAGCGAACTGAAAAAATTTGAGGAGTCAAAAACCGATATCGCTTGGGGGCATCAGATTCGCTCCTACATCCTTTTCCCTTACCAATTGGTGAAGGATCATCGCACCGGCTATGAGACCCGAGATGTGGAGTCGGTTCTTAGCGGCCATATCGAAGGCTTTGTCCACGCCTATCTGACACAAAAAATTTCTTGACATCAGCAGAGTTTTGGGTAAAAGATTTAATGGAAAATATAATAAAAAAGGAGGCATCGTGAAGGCATCGATTGACACAGAACTTTGCACCGGTTGCGGTTTGTGTGCAGACACCTGCCCGGACATTTTTGAACTCAACGGCGACGTTGCCCGGGTCAAGGTGGATATTGTGCCTGAGGCCGCTGAAGAATGTGTTCAACAGGCAGCTGAAGACTGCCCGGCAAGTGCGATAAAAGTCGAGTAAAGGCTAAGTTAGCTCTCTCGTTAGATTAACACCCGCTTCAGCTCTTTGCGTAACCTTCCCAAGTGAGCGGGGAAACCTTTTAGCTTAACTTGCCGCCTGCCGTCAAACACCCGCTCAGAAACTAAAAGACCGCTCCTTTTAATCTTAACAACCAAATCCCAGCGATTTTCCGGAATGGTAAACGTCCTAACAACCATCCGCCTCTCAACATAATCCCAGATTACATCCTTGAGCTCTTTCACCCCGTCACCGGTTAATGCCGAAACAAACACACCAGCCGGATAACGCTCTTTGAGTCGAAAAATCGTGGTCTCGTCAACCGCTCGATCAATTTTGTTAAAGACCAAGATAGTGGGTTTTTCACCTGCCCCAATTGCGGTCAGTGTTTCTTTCACGGTATCTATCTGAGATTCAACCTGAGGCTCGGTGACATCGGCGACATGGAGGATCAAGTCCGCCTCATTAATTTCTGCCAGCGTTGAACGAAATGAAGCGACAAGTTGTAAAGGCAGGTTACGGATAAACCCAACTGTGTCGGTTAAAACTGCCTCAAACTCCGGGTGCAGGGGAAATAATCTGGTGGTCGCATCAAGTGTAGCGAAAAGTTGGTCCGAAACCTTGGCATCGGCACCAGTAAGGCGGTTAAAAAGGGTTGTCTTGCCTGCGTTGGTATAACCGACAAGGGCAATCTGCCAAATGGAACTCCGGCGCCGGCGCTGTAACTGCCGCTCCCTTTCAATCCGTGCTAACTCCCGGCGCAACACCGTTATCCGCTGCTCAATCCGCCGTCGGTCAACCTCAAGTTTTGTTTCACCAGGACCCCTTGTGCCAATACCGCCGCCCAACCTGGACATCTCGACTCCGAGCCCGGTAAGCCTGGTCTTAATATACTCCAACTGGGCAAGTTCAACCTGTGCCTTTGCCTCGGCGGTTCGGGCATGAATAGCAAATATATCAAGAATTACCGCCGCCCGGTCAATCACCCGGACGCCGATAATATCTTCAAGGTTCCGCAGTTGGGTGGGAGTAAGTTCATCCTCAAACACTACGAGGTCGATTGCATATTTGCGGCAAAGCTCTTTTATCTCCTCGGCTTTGCCTTTCCCAATCAATGTCGCCGGTTCGAGACGACTTCGAACCTGAATCAACTTTTCCACGACAGTTCCTCCAGCGGTCTTGACCAATGCTGCCAGTTCTGTGAGGGCATCCGCCTTTGCCCAGCGGTGGCGCGATACTCGCACAACGCCAACAAGTAAGACTCGGGAACTCATCACGCCTTTGGTCTCAATACATACAAGAGTCGGTAAACGAAGGTAAAGAGCGTGCCGGCAAAAATGAGCCCCACCCCGAAGGGGAAATACCGCTTACCAAGAACAATAGCGCTGAACATCAGAACCACCACCCGCACCGGTCGTTCAAAAAACCCTACCTGGCAATCTCTGCCGACCCCTTCTGACCGCGCCCGAACATAGCTCACCATAAATGAAAAAAGTGACGCCAAGAGGGTCATTAACACAAAAATGTGGTTAATCTCCAGATAATACCAAGCGATGCCGATAAAAATAATCCCCTCGCTCAAGCGGTCAATTGTGGAATCCAGAATCGCTCCTGCTGAGGAGGTCTTACCAGTTAACCGGGACAACTCTCCATCAATCGTATCACACAAACCCACTAGACCGGTAATAATCCCTGCCCAGGGAAAGAAACCATACTTAAAAAGAAATGCGGCGCCGAGGCTTAAAGGAATAGCTGCAAGCGTCACGCTACTCGGGCTAATTCCCAAACGAGCAAACAACAAGACAACCGGCCTCAAAATCCTTCTACCTTTGTCCTTAGTCTCTTTTCTCATACCCAGCGATAACCACCATCACCTCACCCTTCAATTCTCTTTCTGCCAGCTGCTCAAGTAATTGCGACACCGAACCGCGCAACACCTCCTCAAATTTCTTCGTTAACTCCCGACAAACAACCGCCTTTCGGTCTCCCCACAGTTCTTTTGCCTCGCTGAGGAAGCGCTTAACCCGCCGCGCCGATTCACAGAAAACCATCGTCCTTTCCTCTTGGGCAAGCGCCAACAAGCGCTTTCGCCTTCTACCTGCGCGCTTGGGTAAAAATCCTTCAAAAGCGAACCTGTCCGAAGGCAGTCCTGAAACTACCAGTGCTGCCAATAACGCCGATGCACCGGGAACCGGTATTATTCTGAATCCCTTCTCAATTGCTGCCCTGATCAGATAAAAACCGGGGTCAGAGATACCAGGTGTTCCCGCATCACTTACCAGCGCAATTGCCTGACCTCTTGACAAAAGTTCAAGAATCTCCGGAGTCCGACGGAGCTTGTTGTATTCGTGATAGGAAATCAAGCGGTTTTGAATTCGGAAATGTCTCAAAAGCAGACCGGTACGACGGGTATCTTCACAGACGATGCCGTCAACATTGGCAAGGGTTTCCAAAGCCCGCTGCGTGATATCCCCAAGATTACCTATGGGAGTGGAAACGATATAGAGACCAGGTGCAGGTTTCACTCTATTTACAGGTCAAAAAATTCAACCTTGGTTTTCTCGATATCGAGAACTGCCGCAGTGCTTCTCCCAGTAAGCCACCCACATGCCTCACCTGGGTTGATAATTACTGGTTTACCGGGCTCATATCTGACCCGATGGGTGTGTCCGTGAATATAAAAATCGCAATCAGGTAAGTCATCAGTCGGTTCATGGGTAACCACCACCGTCTTACTGCCAAACTGCAAGGAAAGAGGGGATAGCTGAATCCTGAAGCCGAGTTTATTCGCCACCTCTGCCAGCGCATTGCGGTCACCGTCACAGTTACCATATATAAGTACCAGTGGTGATCTTAGCTGTCCAAATTCCTTAAGAACAAATGGGGCAACAATGTCCCCGCAGTGGATTAGCTGATTAATTCCAATTCGGTTGAACAGTGCTACCGCTTGACGGACCTTATCAAGATTGTCATGCGTATCAGCAATAATTCCCAATTGCATCAGCGGAGTAACTTAGTTAGCTCCTCAAGTTCCTTCAGCCGCATCGGGTGGCGCAGTTTGCGCAAAGCCTTCGCTTCAATCTGCCTAACCCTCTCTCGGGTAATGTTGAAAATCTGCCCGACCTCCTCGAGCGTCCGCGGGCAGTTGTCGCCAAGACCAAAACGCAATCTCAGCACCTTCTCCTCTCGCCGCGTCAATGTTTTCAAGCCTTCATTTAACTTTTCCCTCAAGAGCTTTACTGCAGCATCGTGTGAAGGGGAGACTGTTTTATCATCGTAGATGAAATCGCCGATAAAACTGGAGCCTTCTTCATCAATCGGTTTGTCAATTGATATGCCGAACTGGGCAATCTTGCCCAGTTGCTCCAGTTTTTCCTTTGGCGTTGAAAGACGCTGCGCCAGTTCGGCAGTGGTCGCCTCCCGACCACAGGACTGGAGGAAGCGACGTTGTATCTTCGCTACTTTGTTAATGGCATCGATAATATGTGCCGGAACCCTTACGGTCCGAGATTGATCAGCAATCGCCCGCGTAATCGCCTGTTTAATCCACCAAGTGGCATAGGTTGAAAACTTAAAGCCTTTCCGATAGTTGAACTTCTCTACCGCCTTTATCAGACCGACATTACCTTCCTCTAAAAGGTCAGCAAACTCCAGTCCCCGATTGATATAACGTTTGGCAATTGATATCACCAGCCGCACATTACCTTCAATCATCCGGTCGCGGGCAGCAAGAATTTTTTCTTCACAGGCAGCCATCTCCGTCAATATGCGTTTCAGTTGGGAAGGACCTTTGCCAAGAAACTGCCTTGCCTCTCGGATTTTCTTTCGCAATTCCTTTGCCTCTTGAGTCCGGGTTCTCCCCTCCTTCTCTAATTTTTCCAACCTTTCCTGATATTCTAACGCCTTATTGGCAACCGCTTTGAATTCGTTAAGGAAATTATTAATGATGTGGTGCTGAAGTGAAAGTGCCTGAATCCGATTGAAGACATGGTGTTTGAGCGTAGCGATTTCCTTCTTTATCTTGTTAGTAAGTTTTTTCTCCTGTAATTCTTTTAACCGCTCAGCTGCACGGCGAATATCCCGCAAACACCGTATAAATCGCGTCCGTTCCCTTGCTAAAGCCTTCTTGTCAAAAAGACATTCGAACTCCACCCGGGCGATCTGGTCCAATGCCCTTGTTCCATCCTCAACAGGCTTGCACTCCTCAACCAATCTAATCATCATCGGCACCGGATCAAATAAATACTGAATCAGATTCCTGTATCCGTCTTCCATCTCCCGGGAGTACTTTACCTCTTCCTCACGGGTGAGAAGGGGTAATTTTGCCAGTTCGCGGAAATAAGCCTTGGTAGGATCATCTGTGCGCTGAACTACTGGCTTAGGTCCACGACGAGGAAGAAGCACCTCCTCCTCATCCACATGCCTCTCCGCCATCTGGATTCCCTCCCGGTCGAGACAAGCGATCACCTCCTCTAACCTTTCAGGTGCCATTAAGACCTCGTCAGGCAGCGCCTCCTCAAGTTCTTCGTAAGTAATCCGTCGGTCGCCCGCTGCTTTTTTTAAAATATTATCTAACCACTCCGGCTGTTGACCACTCTCAACTTGAGCCGTATCCCCTCCAAAGCCTGCGTTCTTTTTTAACCCTTTTGTCTTCTTTTTATCTCGAATTTGCTCTTTTCGCTGGTTGTTCTTTTCTCTCATTCCATATCACCCCTTTCTCGAAACGGGTCTTTTTTCTCTTAATAAGAGATCCTTTTCCCTAATTAAAATTTCTGCTCTTTCCTCATCTCCTTCTGCATGAGCCAGTTCAATCTGTCTTTGAAGCCAACGTGCCCGTAAGCGGCATATCTGCTCCCGAAACTTCTCTGCGGTTGGCGGCTCCGGTCCATCAAAAAGCCATCTTGCAATCTTCCTCCTCGCCCTTTCATCATCCACAATATCCATCAAGAGTGCCGGCTTATAAGAATCGCTTCGCCAATGCTCCCCCACTAACCGAGCTACCCCTCTTAGAACTTCATCCTCAACCATTTCGTATAAAGAAAACTCTTGAGCGATACTGGCGAGGTGTTTATCCTGGACCGCTGCCGCCACCAGGTTCTCTGCCAAAATCGAATCACCTGATACCGTGGGATTGACGATTCTTGCACTTTGACGCCCCTCACTCCGCGGGAGGAGTTGTGATTGACTTATTCCAAATTTTTTCGCAATAAGGTTGGCGTACAACTCTCGGGTAACATCATCAGCAATCGCCTCCACAATGGCGCCCAGTTCACTAATAGCAGACCGCTTTTGGGCAACCGTATCCAATCTTCTCCCTCTAATAACAAAGTCAACAAAGTCAATGACATTATCGACTTGCCGAAGAAATGCATCTTTACCAAATTTTTGGATATAACTATCTGGGTCATCGCCTCGAGGTAAAACCATAATCTGGGGATCCACCCCTGCCCGCAGGAGCGTCTCAATTGAGCGACGACACGCCTTCTCCCCGGCCTCATCGCCGTCATAGCACAACACCACCTGTCGGTTATAGCGACCAATCAGCAACGCCTGCTCTTGCGTCAGCGCGGTCCCGAGGCTAGCAACACAATTGTTTATTCCCTTGTCAACTAAAGAAAGGAGGTCGAAATTGCCCTCAACAAGAATCGGCACGGCCTCGCGGATGTATCCCTTGGCTTGAAAAATTCCATAGAGAATTTCCCCCTTGCGGAATATTCGGCTGTCTGGAGAATTAAGATATTTGGGTTCACTATTATCCAATACCCTTCCACCGAAACCTATCACCTTACCGGAAAGGGAAAATATCGGAAAGATTATTCGTTCCCGAAAATAATCTATCAAGCCATTATCCCGTTTTATAAGCAGCCCGGCTTCTAACAAAGCCTTTTCTCCTAATCCTAATTTGCTCCCCGTCCCGCGCAAAGCATTGCCTCCAGGAGCAAAGCCAATCCGAAACCGCTTTACCGTCGTCTCCTTCAAACCCCGTTTCTCAAGATACCTTTGGGCAACATCTGATTTTTTAAGCATTTGCTCAAAGAACCTTGCCGCCTTTTCGCAAGTCTCGTATAGTATTTGTTTTTCACCGCTAACCGTTTCCTCCTCAACCTTTAGCCCCAGCCTTTTCGCAAGTAACCGCACAGCATCAGGAAAATCCAATTTTTCAAACTGCATAACAAAGGTAATTACCGTTCCCCCAGCCCCACATCCAAAGCAATGATAAGCCTGGCGTTCAGGACTAACATAGAATGAAGGCGAGCGTTCAGAATGAAATGGACAAAGCCCTCGGTAATTTCTCCCCACCTTCTTCAATGGCAAATAGCTGCCGATTAGTTCCACGATATCTGTCTCTTGGCGAATCCGCTCAATTACCTCGGGTTTAATCACTTTCACCTCGGAGTCTTAGAACCGTTACCCCAGTTCCACCTGCTGATGGTTCAGCAAACCTGATTTCCGCTACCCGGGCATCCTTACGCAATCGCCGCCAGAGCATCTGCCTAAGAGCACCCGTCCCTTTCCCGTGGAGAATCGCTAACTCTGTGGCCCCTACATTCATTGCCTCATCTAAGAATTTACTCACCGCCATCTCCGCCTCTTCCTTTGTCATACCCCGGATATTCAACCTCGGAACAAACTCAAACTCCTCAACCCTGACCTCTGTCTGCCTTGAATCCTTTTCAGCAGCCAATCTCAGAATGCCGGTCTCAACCTCAAGTTTGATGTTTCCAAACTCCACGACCGCCCGTTCACCATTCACTGCGACCACTTTCCCCCGACGATGAAAAAGGAGGGACTCGACAATATCACCAACACCAAACGCAGACACGGTTTGCACTGGTAATATCTCCTGTCTCTCGGACTCTATTTTATCAAGTTTCTCCTCAATGAACCGTTTTGCCCGGACAATACTTTCATGGTCTGCCTGGCGCTCACGCAACTCCCTCACCAGATTTTCAACCTGCCGTCTCATCTCCTTCAACAGCCGTTCCTGCTCGGTTATAAACCTATTTCGCTCTCGCGCCTGCCACTCCTCAAACTCCCTCAACCTTTTTTCGTAAACCTGAACCATTTCGTTCACCTTCGTCTTATTCCTATCTATCTCTTGTCTCTCCTTTGCCATCTCCCTAAGTTCCTCATCCAGTTGTTGCAGCTTAACCTTGAAATCCACCCATTCCTTTCCCATCCGCTCCTTTGCCCGTATAATTATTCTTAGGGGCAAACCCGAACGTTCAGCAATCTCAAAGGCACTTGACTCACCCGGTATACCCATTATCAACCGATAGGTCGGACCGTTCCTGAACTCCATTCCTGCGTTAGCCATCCCCGCTTCATTCTGCACAAAAACCTTTAGACTGTTAAAATGGGTTGTAGCAATTGTGCATACACCCCGGTCGCGTAGTTCCTCGAGAATAGCAAACGCCAGCGCCGAACCTTCCTCCGGCGCGGTTGCCGCCCCAATCTCATCGATTAAAACTAAGGTGCGCGCATCAGCACTCGCCAAGACCTCATTCAGTCTAATGAGATGGGCAGTAAACGACGATATATCCGCCTCCAAGGACTGCTCATCACCGATATCCGCATAAATCCTTTCAAAAAGCGGCAACCTCGTCCCCACGGCTGCCGGCACAAACATTCCGCATTTCAAAAGCACGCTGCATAACCCTATCGTCTTTAACACCACCGTTTTGCCACCGGCGTTTGGTCCGGAAACAAGCACAACCTTTGTTCGGTCTGGTAAGATGAAATCAAGCGGCACCACATTGGTCTTATGGAGAACCAACAATGGATGTTTTGCCCGAACAATCTCCAGTCGGGCATTATCAATTATCGGGCGGAGACAACCAAACCTCTTTGCAAATCGGCACTTCGCCAAAAGCAAATCCAGAGCTGCCATCGCCATTAGACCGGTGTCGATCTCCTCTCGATAATTGAAGACGAATGCCGAAAGTTCCCGCCGAATCCGCTCAACCTCCTCAGTCTCAGCATCCCGCAACTCCTGCAACCTATTCTGCTCATCAATGCTCTCCAATGGTTCCACAAACACCGTCTGACCGCTGGCAGATAATGAATGGACAACACCTGGCACTTGGTTTTTTGCCTCCAGTTTTACCGGCAGAACAAATCTTTCTCTTCGCACCATCACCGGTCCTTCGAATCTCTCGGGATTTCTCTCCATCATTCGCTCCAGACGCTCCACCAGTTGATTGCGCCGTTCCCGCAACTCCGCTCTTATTTCCTTCAATCTTGGGCTCGCATTGTCTTTGACCGCACCAGACTCATCAATCGCCTGGTCAATTGCCTTTTTTAACTGATATAGCCCCACTATTTCATTAACGATTGGTTTAAGTGCAGTGATTCTTTCTTGGTGACGCCGGAAAAACTGCTCGCACAACTCAAACTGCTCGCACACCTTTCGCACCTGCCACAGTTCAGTAGGTGTAAGAACACCTCCTGCCTCCACCCTTCGCAATAGTCCCCGAACATCGCCCACTCCTGACAGAGGTGGTTCCGTCTCAAGTGCCATCAACTCTTCCATTCGCTCAAACTCAGTCTTAACCTCCAACTCCGTTAGCACCGGCTCCAATACTCGCGCCCGCTCCCTTCCCAATTCACTCTCACAAAGGCTCACAAGCTCCTCTCGGATGCGAAAGAAGTCTAACGCCTTTAGCGTTTTCTCATCCAATTTCAGCAACCTCTTTACCGAACATCTTATAATTTATCTTTCGCTCATCTGCTTACGATAGAGCCGGCGTCTCGCCTCAGCCATCTTGCGCTTACGCCGCTCGCTGGGCTTCTCATAATACTCCCGGCGTTTGAATTCGCGCAGGATCCCGGCCTGTTCACACGCCCGGCGAAACCGCCTGATAAAACTCTCATACGGCTCGCCCTCTCTTACGGTAATACTTACCATTAAACGCTCCACCTCCTTTCTTTAGGCTCATCATTTTAAATCACCCAAAAGCCCCAGACATAGTGCCGTTGCCGCAACCGCTGCGGTCTCAGCCCGAAGTCTCCTTGGACCAAGGGTGAAAAGGGCTGCCCCTGCCTCCCGCATACCAGTCACCTCTTCCTCTGTAAACCCACCTTCAGGACCGATAACCAAAAGGAGCGACTTGACCTTAGAATCTAAAACCGCCGTTAAACTTGTGGCATGCTCCTCTTCATAGGCAACAAGAACCCTGTCAAAATCCTTAAATCTCCTGACAAGGGATTCAAACTCAACTGCCGGTCTTACCTCGGGCAGAAATGTCCTTAAGGCGGTCTTCATCCCGCTTATTGCTACCGTCCGAAGCCGCTGCAACTTCCTCTCGCCCATCCTGCCAATCACCCGTGAACTGAAAAAGGGAACTATTTCACTAACCCCTAATTCAGTCACCGCCTCAACCACGAAACTAAGTTTATCCCCTTTCAAAACCGCTGGAGCCAGTGTCAACCTATGTGCCGGTTCCCTTTGCCCATTTCTTCTCTCGAGCACCTGCACCAAAACCCTGTCCGGTTTGATACCCTTAATTACCATCCTGAACTCATCCCCTCTACCATTTGTGCCAAAAATCTCGTCACCGGGTTTATGTCGTAAAACCTTGGCGATATGCCTTGCCTCCTGTCCAGTGATCACCGCCTCCCCTTTTTCAAAACTCACCTCTTGAAGATAGAAATACTCCATTATGAACCCACAGGCTTTCTTGGCTCGGGCACCGGTTCTGACTGAATCTCAGTCAGTTGCTTGTAAAGCGCCCGCTCCTTCTGGCTGAGATGTTTGGGGATATGAACCACCACCCTCACCAACAGGTCACCGCTACCACCCTCCATCCTCTTTATCCCCTGTCCCCGCAACCTAAAAACTGTCCCTGAATTTGTCCCTGCCGGTATCTCCACCTCTTTAATCCCGTTCAATGTTGGCACCCTAATCCTACCTCCCAACACCGCAACCGGAATTGAAATCGGCACCTCCACAATCACATTGTCCCCATCCCGAACAAAAAGCGGATGCTCCTTCTCCTCCACCTCTATCACCACATCACCACTCCCACCCGGACCCCAATGCCCTTCATTGTGAAGGACAATCGGCATTCCTGGCATTACTCCAGCGGGAATTCTTACCTTTAAGGTTCTACTCTGCCTTATCCTGCCTTCCCCATTGCAGCGCGGGCACAAACTTTTCACCCGTTCACCAGTCCCCCCACAATCTGGACAGGTTGATACCTGAACAAACTGCCCGAATATCGAACTGGTCTGCCGCCTGATCCTGCCGGTACCACCGCAAGTCCCGCAATTAACCCGACCTGAGCCGCCAGCACCCCGACAGTCAGGACACACCTCGTAACGGGAAAACCTTACCTCTTTAGTCACACCGCTCGCAATCTCCTCCAGGCTCAAACGCATCCTGATGATAATATCCCTTCCCCGAGTCTGGCGCCTGGTTGCCCTTCTTTCTTCAGAACCAAAGAGCAAATCAAACAGGCTCCCTGCCCCCCCGCCAAACCCGCGCAAGATATCACCAAAGATATCCTCAAGGTCCTCCTCGTGGGTAAAGTGACGCCGGAAATCAAAGCCACCAGGACCAAACTGAGAAGAAACCCCTTCATGTCCATAGGTGTCATAAATCCGGCGCTTTTCTGGGTCAGCCAGAACCTCATAAGCCTCAGAGAGCTCCTTAAACTTCTCCTCAGCCTCTTTTCTGTTTTCCGGGTTGCGGTCAGGGTGATACTCTTTTGCGAGCCGGCGGTAGGCGCTCTTTATCTCCTCCTGTGTGGCATTACGGGAAACGCCCAGGACCTCATAATAGTCCCTTTTTGTCTGAGGCATTATTAACTAAGCCGACATTTCAATCGGCTTTAAGAACACACCTCCTTAAAACCTTCAGTTCTAAACCAGCCTCCTTTTATTTCTTACCTTCGTCGTCAATTACCGTGTAATCAGCCTCTACCTTTTTATCCTGACCTGAGCCACCCTTCTCTTCACCACCAGCTCCTGCCTGCTGACGATAAAGCCGCTCACCCATACTTGCGGTCACCCTCTGCAAATCAGCAATAGCCGCATCAATCGCACCTTTGTCCTCGCCCTTCATCACCTCTTTTAACTTAGCAATCGCCGCCTCAATCTGCCTTCTATCATCAGCCGGCACCCGCTCACCCAAATCCTTCAGGGTGCGCTCAGTTTGATAGATAATGGTATCGGCACGATTGCGGCTGTCAACAAGCTCCCTGCGCCTGCGGTCCTCTGCAGCGTGCGCCTGCGCCTCGCTCACCATCCGGTCAATCTCCTCTTTGGAAAGACCGGATGATGCGGTAATCCTGATGCTCTGCTCCTTCCCGGTCAGCTTGTCCTTGGCGGTAACATGGAGAATACCATCGGCATCAATGTCAAATGTCACCTCAATCTGGGGAATCCCTCTTGGTGCCGGTGTGATTCCCACCAGGTCAAACATCCCTAATGTGCGATTGTCTGCCGCCATCTCCCGCTCGCCCTGAAGCACATGTATCCGGACGGTGGTCTGATTGTCCTCAACCGTGGTGAAAATCTGACTCTTCCTTGTGGGAATGGTGGTGTTGCGCTCAATGATTTTGGTAAATACCCCGCCCGCAGTCTCAATCCCAAGTGAAAGCGGTGTCACATCCAAAAGAACCACATCCTTGACCTCACCGGCAAGAACCGCACCCTGAATCGCCGCACCTATCGCCACCACCTCATCTGGATTTATCCCTTTGTGCGGCTCCTTGCCAAAGAAGTCCCGCACCAGCTGCTGAACCCGCGGCATCCTCGTCTGACCGCCAACCAAAATCACCTCATCAATATCCCTTGGTGTCAGCTTGGCATCCTCAAGCGCCTGCTTGACCGGCCCGAATGTGCGCTGGATTAGGTCCTCAACCAGCGCCTCCAGTTTTGCCCTTGTCAGCCGATAGTCAATGTGGAGGGGGCCCCTTTTCTCATCGGCATAGATAAACGGCAGACTGATGGTGGTCTCCATAGAGGTGGAAAGCTCACACTTCGCCTTCTCTGCCGCCTCCTTAATCCGCTGCAATGCGGTCTTGTCCTTGGAAAGGTCTATCCCGTGCTCCTTTCTGAACTCGCTGATAATCCAGTCCATCACCCGCTGGTCAAAATCATCCCCACCCAAATGGGTATCACCATTGGTTGAACGCACCTCAAAAACACCCTCACCAATCTCAAGGATAGAGATGTCAAATGTGCCGCCGCCAAGGTCGTACACCGCAATCCGCTCTGAGCGCTTCTTGTCCAGACCATAAGCCAGTGAGGCTGCGGTGGGCTCATTGATGATTCTTAACACATCAAGCCCGGCAATCTTACCGGCATCCTTGGTTGCCTGACGCTGGGAGTCGTTAAAATAGGCAGGAACGGTAATAACCGCCTTGGTCACCGCCTCACCTAAATATGCCTCTGCCGCCTTTTTCAGATAGGAGAGAATCATCGCGGAAATCTCAGGGGGTGAATAGCGCTTGCCATCAACCTCAACCCAGGCATCACCGTTTGCCGACTCAACCACCCGGAAGGGCACCCGCTTAATCTCCTCACTGACCTCAGAATACCGCCTGCCCATAAAACGCTTGATTGAATAGATGGTTGACTCCGGATTAATCACCGCCTGGCGCTTGGCAAGGGTGCCAACAAGCCGCTCCTTGCCCAAGGCAACAACCGAAGGCGTGGTCCTGCCACCCTCAGGATTGGGTATAACAACCGGCTGACCACGCTCCATCACCGCCACACAGGAGAATGTCGTTCCCAGATCAATACCAATAACCTTACTCACATTTTCCTCCTTTCATAAAGAAGGTGAATTTCCAAATCTTTATCACCCTATTAGACTCCTTTTACCTACTGGGCGATTTCCCCTTCTTTCCCTGCCTTATCCTCACCCGACTCTAACTTGGCTCTCCCCACCTTCACCCGCGCCGGTCTTATCACCCTGCCCGAGAACTCATAACCCTTGCACAACTCCTCAACCACCAGATTGGCATCCTTTTCTTCGCACTCAACAAAGCCAATCGCCTCTGCCCGCTTCGGGTCAAAAACCTGACCCTGACAGGAAAACTCATTAAGCCCGTGCCTCTTGAGCACCGCGCATAACTCCTTATGTATCAGCTCAATGCCCTTCTTAATACCATCAATATTATCACTCGGTGCACCAAGCGCCCGTTCAAAATTATCAAGGACCGGCAACAAATCGGCAAAAAGCGCCTCCACACCCGCCTGCCTTTTCATCTCAATATCCCGCTCGGTCCGCTTCCGAAAGTTGTCAAAATCTGCCAAAGCGCGCAGATAATCATTCTTCAGGCTCTTCACACCAGCCTCAAGCTCTGCCACCCTTTCGGTCAACAAAGTTACCGGACCCTTTTTGGCCTTTGTTTCCAGAGGTTGTCTTTCAACTTCACACATCAATAGATTAGACTCTCCTTTTTACCTATCCGATTCAAAATCAATGTGATAGAAAAAGAGCTCACCATTAACCTGCTCCCCAGCCAATCTCTTATACCCTGCGCTGATGAACGGTCTAAATCATTCTTAACCCTTAATTGCATATGATACCACCCAGGGAATCACTCAGGGGGTGACCCGGGGGGTCACCCCCTGAGTCACACCCAGAATCACAGGGTAATTTAATCCCTGAATCATTCACTATTTAACTCTCTGAATTACAGGGAGATAGAATCAGGGTATCAAACACTGAATAAGACAGAGAATGATTTACCCAATGAATAAAGGGTTGACTCAAGGATTGAAACCCTGATTCACTTACCAAGTGAAATACCGAGTCACTCGGTGACTAAATCCCTGAGTGAGTCACCGAATAATATCCTATATGGTATCCTTGGTTGTAATTTATATGGATTTTTCTATTTTGAGGTTTTTAAAGCCTCCTGCCCGATTCTAAAGCCCTGTTCAACGCATTTGATGTTTAATGGTATCAGTTTTGCTTTGGCTTCAAACTCCTCCTTAACCTGCTCAAGAAGCGCCTCAAGCGGCACAATCCCGGTGGCACCAACATAGGCACCAAGCATCACCATATTTGCCGCCCTGCCACTCCCAGCCTCAATCGCTATCTCATTCGCCGGCACCTCAACAACCTTAAGGTCATTTCTTTCTGGTCTGATGTTTATCAGTGAACTGTTGACGATGGCAAATCCCCCTGGCTTCTGCGCCGGGCAGAACTTCTCAAGTGAGGGGCGGTTCATAACAACAGCATCCCTCGGATGGGCGATAATCGGTGATGCGATGGGCTCATCAGCGATGATGACAACACAGTTTGCTGTCCCTCCCCTCATCTCCGGTCCATACGATGGAAGCCAGACAACCTCCTTGCCAAGTTTCATCCCCACCTCAGCCAGGACCCTGCCGGCAAGCATCACCCCCTGTCCTCCAAAACCGGCAAATACCGTCTCAATCTGCATCTTTTGCCTCTGGTTTTTCCGGTGTCTTGAAGTTCCTTACCGGATAATAGGGAATCATATTCTCCTCCAGCCACCTTGCCGCCTGAATCGGTGCAAGACCCCAGTTTGTCGGACAGGTTGAAAGGAACTCAACGAATGTGAAGCAGACATTGTCCCTCTGATAAATAAAAGCCTGCTTGAGCGCGCGCCGGGCGTTGGTAACACCCTTGGGGTTGTGAACCGTAACCCGCTCAACAAAACTGGGGGTGCGCAGGCTGGAGATGAGTTCGCACATCCTGACAGGATAGCCAACATCATTAACATCCCTTCCCCTTGGTGATGTGGTTGTAACCTGTCCGGGCATTGTTGTTGGTGCCATCTGACCGCCGGTCATCCCATAGATGGCGTTGTTGATAAAAACCACCGTGAACTTCTCGCCGCGGTTTGCCGCATGGATGATTTCGCTCATCCCGATTGAGGCAAGGTCACCATCACCCTGATAGGTAAACACAATCAAATCAGGTCTTGCCCTTTTTATCCCGGTTGCAACCGCGGGCGCCCTGCCATGAGCCGCCTGCTGAAAGTCAAAGTTGAAGTAGTTAAAGGCAAGGACCGAACAGCCAACCGGTGCAATTCCCACTGCCCTTTCCCTTAAATTCAACTCATCAATCACCTCAGCAATCAAGCGGTGGATGATGCCATGGGTGCAGCCAGGGCAGTAATGGGTCGGGGTGGGTGTTAAAGATTCCGGGCGTTTAAATATCACCCTCATCTCTTGCCTCCAAGATGGCTTTTTACCGCCTCCATAACCTCCTCTGGACTTGGGACCATTCCACCTGCCCTGCCAAAGAAATAGACCGGCTTTGTCCTGCCAACCGCAAGCCTCACATCCTCAACCATCTGACCGGTGCTCATCTCGATACTCATCACAAACCCTGCCCTCTCGGAGAGTTCAAAAACCTTATCCTCAGGAAACGGGAAAAGGGTAATCGGACGCAAAAGCCCAACCCTGATTTTCTCCTCATCAAGGCGCTGAATAGCGGTCTTGCACACCCGAGCGGTGGTGCCGTAAGCAACAAGAAGGCAGTCCATATCACGGTCGGTCCGATACTCCTCAAACCTGATTTCCTTTTTCTTCATCTCCTCATACTTTGCCGCCAGTTTGAAGTTGAGTTTCTCCTCAATCACCGGGTCAAGGTAGAGTGAGTTGATAACATTCGGCCTTCTCCCCTTGCAGCCGGTTGTTGCCCAGTCCTTTGGCGGCAGCGGTGGAAAATTTTGCTCCTTGAACTCAACCGGCTCCATCATCTGACCAATCATCCCATCGCCGATAACGATAACCGGGTTCCGATACCTGTCTGCCCGGTCAAAGGCAAGTGGCATCAAATCAACCGCCTCCTGGACCGATGATGGTGCCAACACCAGGCAGCGGTAATCGCCATGACCACCACCCTTAACCGCCTGGAAATAGTCACCCTGTGATGGCAGAATCCCACCAAGACCAGGACCGCAACGGACAATATTGACAATCACACAGGGCAGTTCTGATGCGGCAATATAGGAAACGCCCTCCATCATCAGACTTATTCCCGGGCTTGATGATGATGTCCAGGCACGGGCACCAGCGCCAGCAGCACCATAAAGGCAATTGGCAACCGCCACCTCACTCTCAATCTGGAGAAAAACACCCCCAACCTCAGGCATCCGGTGCGCCAGATACTCGGCAATTTCGGACTGCGGGGTGATGGGATAGCCAAAATAGCAAAGACCACCCGCCCTTATTGCCGACTCGGCAATCGCCTCATTACCCTTCATCAGAATCTTAGCCATTACCCCTTAACCTCCTGCGCCTCAGGCTCATCAACCGCAATCTCAATCGCACAGTCGGGACACATCATCCCGCAGAACCTGCAGGCGATACAGGCATCCTGATTAACCACCTGGGCAAAGAAGTAGCCCTTGTCATTAATCTCCTTTGACATCGCCAGGACCTGTTTCGGGCAGTAGTTGACACACAACTCACACCCCTTGCACCGGTTTCTGTCAATCGTTACCTTTGCCTTTTTTGCCACTTGCGCTCCTTAAATCCTGAACCGCTGCGGTCCCAATCCCTCACCCTTTTCCCAGGGCTTCAAGAGCAGCCGCTCAATCACCAAAACCGGGTAAGGGCACATTTCAAAGGCAAAATCTTCAAGCACCCTTTGTTCCAGCGCAACAAACCCAATCGGTTTGGCGGTCTTGACACCGACCATCTCGGCAAGTTCAATTCCCTCTTCAATCACAAGGGAAGTTGTTTCCTCAATCAGATGGGAATTGACAACAATATGGGTAATCTGCAGACCCGAAGAGTTCTCAATCTCCTTTATCAACTCAACAACCTCTTTCACCGTGCGGGTAAAGGGTCGCCTTGAGTTTAGGACAAAAAAGCAGTTAAAATCAAAGGGCTCTATGCCAGAGGCAATGGTTGCCATCACCCGCGCGCCCACCGGGTCACCACCAAGGTCAAGCACAACAAAACCTTCACCGGCAAAAAGCGCACCTTTTATCTCTGGCTGCAACATCGGCAAATCGCTCGCCATCACCTCCTCAGGCGGGACCAAAACATTGATGCCCAAACCCTCCAGGAGTTTGCGCGCCTCCCGGGAGCGGAAATAGGGGTTAACAACATCAAGGTCAGCGATACTTACCCCTTTCCCCTCTTCCCTGAGGCTGATGGCAAAATTGACCGCTATCTCGCTTTTGCCCGAGCCGTAGCCGCCACAAAAGATGTTCACCCGGCGCAGACTGGACAAAAACCCATCCGCATTAAACCAGCGCTTAAGCGCCCTTTTTTCAACCGGATTATTCACTTTAATGTCGCTGGGCATGAAGAAAAAATTTTACCAACAATCTATTATAGGTCAACATCGGCAGATAACTTGAAAAAATGCATCGGAACAATCGCTCGAAATGCTTTCCCGCATTCTTTGGTAATTATCTCTCTTTAACAACCAACCCTAAATCAACCGGCAAGGGCGGATTGTTTGCAAGGGCAGCAAGGATACGCACAGTCTCCTCGTTCCCCAAATCAGCAAAAACCAATCTATTCTCAGTAATCTCTTCAGTAACATCCACAACCGCGCCATCAACAACAAGCGCAAACTGACCGAGGAGCGAGGAGCGAAGACCGATGACCTCCGTCTCCCGTCTTCCCTCGTCCGTGTTTTGTAGTTTGATTATCAGTTTTGGCTGGACCGGCAGGGTGCAATCAACCTCGGCATCTATCAAACTGTTATCGGCAAGAAGGGTATCAAGGTGAATCATCCTTGCGGCATCACCGGCAACCGGCACCACAGGATAGATTGAGGAATCTTGACCTTGCCTTACCCAGGACCCTTGATAGATTTCAATCCTGCCCTTCGATGTCAAGAGCCTTAATGCCTGAATGGTCATTGCCCGGTCAATCTCAAGGCTAAGCGCTGAACCCATCCATTTCAGCCGATGCTCAAGACCAAAATCTTTAAACCGCTCCTTAAGAATCCTCATCACCTCTTGCCTTTGCCCCTTTAGCAAGGAACGACTCTGAGGCACAAGGCTCAGCCTCATCACCGGCACAAAGGGCATTTCCACCCTGCCCGCGCGATTATAACGGTCAATCCGAACCTCCCATTTAGCAGCGCCATTCTCATCAAAACAAAAGAGCCTGACCGGCAGACCAGAAACCCCGTCCAGTTCAACGACGCCCTTAAGCCTTTTCACCCTTAATGGGTCAATCAGACTCATTTGCGGCTCAAACTGATAAAGAACCCGCCCCTTTTCCTCCTGCAAGAACTCAAGCTTGGCTCCTGTGAGAACCTGCTCAATCTGTTTCACTATCATTGTCTCCAGACCCCTTGGCTGGGTCTGCCAGCCGGCATCACTGAGTTGCATCTGAACATCTGCCCTTGCCCGCAAAACCGCCCTAACCTTTTTACCATTTTTAACATAGAAACCATCCCAGGATTCAATGTCAGGTTGATTGAAAATGCCGGAAAACTGCGCCCTGATTCTCACCGGCACATCGGTAAAGTATTGCAGATAAAACCTGAATGACTTTAACTCCGATAGCCTTCTCAGAACCTCCTGCGGCTCAAGGTTTTGCTCTATTGGCTTATGTGAAAGCCGCGCTGGAAGCGCACAAGAGGGGGCTATTATGCAGAATGCGACGCAAAAGGCAAAATGGAAAACTAACAATGCAAAATTTTGATTTTTACATTTTGCACTTTGCATTTTGCACTGCGTCAGAAGTCATAGCCCAATTCAAATATGACCTTCCAGGACCGGTCCTGGGTTACCGATAGTGGTTTGGCAAAGTCAAGTTTGATGGTAAAGAAGGTAAAGGGAATCCTTAAGCCTGCACCCGCACCAAGTTTTAGGGCGTCAAACTGCTGACCATTCCAGATGCTCATCCCCTCACGCCAGACCATACCACCGTCAAGAAATAAAACACCCCTGAGACCCTGAATATTTAATGGCAAAGGAAAGGCAATCTTTAACTGGTCAATAAAGGGATAGCGGAGTTCAAAATTAAAAAGGGTGATGCCCTGCCCTTGTTCATCATAAAACTCACCCCAATTATAACCGCGAACATATTCACCGCCGATGTAATAACCGCTGACATTGCCAAAGTTGACCGCATTAAGGAGCCGGCTGGCAAAAACGAATCGCCTGCCCAGACGCTGGTAGTTTCTGACATCCGCGTAAACAATCTCAAACTGGCGGCTGGAGAGAAAGGAACTTCCCGCCTCAAGCCTTAATCTTGTTCCCCGCACCGGTGCCAGTTGGTCAGGCCAGAAGGTGTTGTCAAAAACAAAGGCACCGCTTGAGTAAAAAAGGTGCTCAAAATAACGGTCGGCAAGATACCAACCGCCCTCATAGAGATAGATGCCAATTTCACTGGAAATTGCGCTCAAACCTGCCTCAACCCTGGTGAACTTATCAAAGGGATAACTGACAATCGCCTCTCCCCCGCGGTCAATACTCTGGGCGAGAATCTCCCCAGGATGGTAAAACGGAATGCCGTAAAGTTGGAAAAGGGCAAAGCCGTAGTCAATCCGGTAGGGGAGCAGCCAGTAGAGAAAGATTGCATTGGAGTTGAGGATGTTGCCATAAAGGTCGGTATAAACCTCAAACCGGTGGTTGCCCATAATGTCGGAAAAGGCAATATCAACCGTGCCGGCAAAACCAGCGGCTCCAGGCGAATACGATGCTGCACCGGCAACATAATCAAGGGAAAGGGCAAAACCAACCGGTTTCACCCTTTCAATGTCCAGACCTGCCCTGTTGAACGGAATGGTATCCATCGCCAACGGACGCGCCATCGTGTCTAAAGGAATCTTTTCCAAAGGGTTAAAAACCACCGCCACATCCCAGCCAACATTGTTAAAATAGGCAAAGGCAAGTTTTTTGTCATCCTTTGAAAGGCTCAGATGGGAAACCTCACCAAGAAAATCGGTACGGTGAACTATTCTTTGTTCCTCGAGAGAATATACGGCAATGTTCTGGGAATGGGAGTCCGCGCAAACCCAGAAAATATGCGAACCTGAGTGAGCCCATACCGGATAGCCAAAGAACTGTCCCCGCTCAGAAAGAGGTTGAATCTCCCCTTTCTCATCTCGTAAAAACACGGCGTAGTTACCAGGAACCCATTCCTCGCCAGGGTTGGGTCGGTCAGAGACAAAAACAATTGATTCGCCGGTAGGAGAAAAGTCAGGGTCCCGTTCCTCATAGATGTCATAGGTTAGCCGCCTTGGCTCTTTCTCATCAAGCCCAATAATGTAGATATCACTGTAGCCGTTTTTCAAGCCGACGAATACCAGTTTATTACCGTCAGGAGAGAACTTCGGGCTATAGATGGCATCAAGATTGGCAAAAATTCTGCGCCTAACCCTGCCGGTGTTGATATCGATCAAAGCAATGTTGTCCCGCCCGGCAGTGGTGGTAACGAGCGCAATAGACCTTTCATCTGGTGACCAGGTTATTCCCGGTCGCAGAAGATGTAAACCTTCAAATCCACCTGATCTGGCTCCACGTACCACCCTTTTCAGGAGATTTCCGGATAGTGCCGATATCAGGTAGCAGTCAACATATTCGCTCCGGTCGGAAATCATAGCAATCTTTGTTCCCGATGGCGAGATGGCGGGCGCGGTGTTGTATATTGAGCCGTCCTGAGTGTGGTCAGTGAGTTTTTGCGCTACCGTTTCAAAGTTTGGCATCTTGGTAATTTGAGGGAGGTATTTTAGCCTTAACCATTTTTCCCATTCTTCACCAATTCTCTTCTGACTCATACCGAAAACCGCCTGAAATGTTGCCTCAAGGTTGCGTTTTGCCCTCAGGGTATTCATAAACTCATAAACCTTCTTGGGACCATAACGCTCTGCCACATAATTAAAGAAGGATTCACCCTCGCGATAGGCAAGATAACCGTAGTTGTCATTCAGGTCGGTGAGCGAAACTAAACGATTGTTTAACACCAAATCGCGCATGAAAATTTCTGAACGGACCGTTACCCAACCGCTCTGGAACTCGGCAAAGCCTTCAATGACCCAGAGTGGAACCTGAAACTCACCGATCGCGCCCAAGAGCGCAGACAACCTTGACCGGTAAAACATCTGAAACTCAAAAATATGGGTAAGTTCGTGACCGATAATATGGTAGAGGTCATTATATGAACCATTGAACGGAACAACAATCCGATTCTTAATCAACTCAGCAAAGCCGCCAACCCCCTCTTCAATCAGGTCGGTGATGACATTGGTCTCCTGGAATTGACTTGGCGAAAGATAGATTATTACGGGGGTCTTCCCTTCCAGTTCCATATTAAGGTCCTCTTTGTTCTTCTCATAAAACCGCTCAAGAGCATCTGCGGCAAATTCGGCTACCGCTTCCCCCCCAGGATAGTAAAGCACCTTAAAATGTTCTGTATCGTAAGAAAAAAACTGATAGTCCCTGGTTTGGACTTTGTTTTTGCCAAAATAAGAAAACTGTCCTAAGGAAATATCGGCCAAAACTATAAAAATAAATAAAAACCCACGGAGGAAGGAAGATGGAAGGTGGATGACGAGTTTAAAGATTATCATATATCTTTAGAGCTGCAAATCCTTACGATCTCCTCACCCAGCTTCTTCTACTTCCTTTTGTTATCGGTAAATAAAAACAGCCGGTCCGCCACTTTATAACCCCAAGCCATATCTGGTGTTGTATGACCGTAACAGATGCCACCACGGGCATCAAAGCCCACAGCTCCGCATAAGACCTTTTTCCTTTTCGCCTCGGAGAGGGCCAAGGTCAATGCGGTTGGTGCGGGCAATGTCTTCATCCGCTCAACAATATCTTTTGCTAAAAACAGTTTGATTATCCCCTCACCGTGTCCGGTACAGGAAACCGCGCCATATGCAGAGGCATATGTCCCGCACCCAGGTAAACAGGAGTCCCCTACTCTCCCTGTCATTCTACCTGCAATTCCACCACTTGATGTTGCTGCAGCAAGGTGTCCATTACGGTCTATTGCCACCGCCCCTACCGTTCCCATCTTTTCCTCTATCATTCCGAGAGCACGATTTAGTTTCGGGAAAAATGGCGAACCCTCCCTTTTTACCTCTTCCAGCCTTGCCCGGGCTTTCTCGGTAACGCAGTCATATTCCTCAAAACCCATCCTCCGAGCAAAGAGTTGCGCACCCTCGCCCCCAAGTATCAAGTGGTCGGTCTCGGTCATCACTTTTTCCGCAACCAAAATAGGATTTTTTACATTTCGGATGCAACATACAGCCCCAAA